>NZ_JBHFLM010000248.1:0-88731 GCF_041928655.1 Pelatocladus sp. BLCC-F211
GAGTTGTAGCACCTGGCGTTTGAGGAACGTAGACGCGCCCTGCGCGGCTGATCGCAGAGTAACCCAACATTATCAAGGCTTTGTTGGGTTTCGCTTGCGCTCAACCCAACCTACATTTCTTCTTAACTGAACCGTATTGCATGTTAAGTAGCGTAAAGTTCTTAAAATATGTTCGTAGTAAGCGGCTCTAGCCTTTTTTTGAGGACTAAAGTCCTTACTACAAACCTTTAATTATTTACACTGTCCTACTTATATTAATTGCTATAGCTTGCATTAATATTTATTAGAAAAATTTTATAAAATAAAGTAAAAGAAAATAACTTTTTAATTAAGTAAATTTACTTATTGCTATATTTTAATGACATCTTATAACGTTTTCCATCATACATATTTAATTAAGTTAAGAAAAAATACGCCAATTTACTAGCACAATAAAATGTAAATAAAGCTACTATTTATAAGAAGTAAAAGCTAGCAAACACGGTAATTTTGACTTAAGCATAGCAGTACTAGCTAGTATTTTTGTAAATTATCTAACTTATATAAAATTTTGTACTGAAATAATTCAATGACCATATAAGCATCTTTTCAAAGTAATAAACATATCCATTAAATTAATTTCATACTATAGATAGATTGACATAAATATTATGAACAGAATCTGTACGGCTAAGGTCAACCGATTTTGGATTGACCCCACAGCCCCTAACCCCCAGCTTCTGCGATTCAATAATGTATTATTAAGTATTACAAAATATTCCAAACAAATCAAGTGTTTTTACTTAATTGGTTGGTATAAAAATTCGGCAAATAGAAAAGTTTTCTCAAGGTGCGATCGCTAATCATCAAATATTTTTAAAGTATTGTCTCACCAATCGGTTTTTTCGGTGAAACCGCTGATTTTGATCGCATAATTTTTGTGGTGTAATTAAACTCTATAGCAACTAACCAAAAAGTTACGGTTAAATTATTATTCCTGCATTACATGCATACAGAGGTTTTTAGTGAACTTTTCCCTTTAATCAATACAGCCAATCCACAAACTCTGGAATGGTTACTTTCGGTTGCTGTTGAACACGAATACCCCGCGGGACGAGCTGTTTTGATGGAAGATGCTTGGGGTAACGCAGTTTACCTTATAGTTTCTGGTTGGGTAAAAGTTCGGCGCACTATAGGCGAAGATTCCGTGGCTTTAGCTATTTTAGGTCGGGGCGATTTTTTTGGAGAAATGGCAATTTTGGATGAATCTCCTCGTTCAACCGATGTGATTGCTCTTTCAGCCGTAAAATTACTGAGTATCTCTAGAGAAAAATTTATTCATATCTTATTTAAAGATCCACAGCTACACCACCGAATGCTGCAATTAATGGTAAGACGACTACGACATGCAAACATACGTTTGCAAATGCGCTCCTCTCCACCAGCAGTCAAACTTGTTCACACTCTTGTCAGCTTGGGCGATAGCTATAGTGAAGAATCAGACGAAGGTAGAAAAATTTTTAACATCCCTTTTAAAGATTTAGCAGATGTCACAGAAATTGGGGTTGAAGAAACTACCAAAATTATGGAAAAATTAAACGAAAAAGGTTGGATAAAAATTGACACTGTTAATCAAGTGGTTTATCTCGTCAATTTTCGCCAAATGATCAATCTGGCTAGCAAAGTTTAGCTTCCTGTTTTCCTCCCAATACCTCAAGGTGATGGGTTTCCAAGCGAGGTAATCTATGAGTTAGGAGTTATGAGTTAAATTAATCTTTTAACACATAATTCCGTAAGGTTTACTCTGAAGTTCAGATGAATGAAACAATAGCACCTCGTACCGATACGCGGCTTCAAAAAAAATTACCGACCATTCACTATCAGGTGGCAATGCCTCAACCAGAAAATCATCTGTTTGAGGTGACTCTACACCTTGTCGGCTACCTGTTTTCTACTCTCGATTTAAAATTACCAGTTTGGACTCCTGGTTCTTACTTAGTGCGAGAGTATGCTAAACATCTACAAGATTTCACTGCTTTTGCCAACAAGAAACCTCTAATTTGGCGAAAAATTAGTAAAAATCATTGGCAAATAGAAACAGAAAATGTATCAGAAATTACTATCAAATACCGCATTTTTGCCAACGAACTTACCGTACGTACAAATCATTTAGATTCTACACACGGCTATTTTAATGGTGCAGCGCTGTTTTTTAGGATACCAGAATTTGACAAGCAACCAATTTTTGTAACAATTGTGACACCACAGTCAGAATGGCAGGTAACTACAGCGCTACCCCCTGTTCCGGGACAAGTCAACACTTTTTGTGCTTTGGATTTCGACACCCTTGTGGATAGTCCTTTTGAGATTGGTTCTCATCAAGTCTATCACTTTCAGGTACAGGGTAAACCTCACGAACTAGCTATCTGGGGACGTGGCAATTTTCAGACGCAGCAGATGATTGCTGATATCACGAAAATTATTGAAGTCGAAGCACAAATGTTTGGCGGTTTACCCTATGAAAGATATGTGTTTCTGGTACATTTATTTGCCCAAGCTTACGGGGGTTTAGAGCATAAAAACAGTTGCTCGTTGATTTACCAGCGTTTTGGATTTCGCGATCGCGAAAAATATGATCGTTTCATGCAATTGGTAGCCCACGAATTTTTCCATTTGTGGAATGTCAAGCGCATTCGTCCCAAGGAACTGGAAGTTTTTGATTACGATCAAGAAAACTATACCCCTTGTTTGTGGTTCTGTGAGGGAACAACTAGTTTCTACGACTTGTTAATTCCCTTACGGGCTGGTATTTACGATGTCAAATCATTTTTGAATAACTGGGGTAAAGAAATTACTAGGTATCTGACAACTCCTGGGCGGAAAGTACAACCCCTTTCGGAATCTAGTTTTGATGCTTGGATTAAATTGTATCGTCAGGATGCCAACAGTGGTAATTCCCAGATATCCTATTATTTAAAAGGAGAAATGATCTCGTTATTGCTGGATTTGCTGATTCGTTATCGGCATCACAACAAGCGATCGCTTGATGATGTGATGATGCAAATGTGGCAAAAATTTGGCAAAGGCGAAATTGGCTATACTTCAGAACAGTTGCAGGAAGTAATTGCATCTGTCGCAGGAATCGATTTATCTGATTTCTTTAAACGCTACATAGATGGTACTGAAGAATTACCTTTCAATCAGTACTTAGAGCCTTTTGGCTTACACTTGGTAGCACAAACAGAAACAGAACCTTACCTGGGTATGAGAGTGGGTAACGAACATGGACGAGACATCATTAAATTTGTCGAAGTCGGTTCTCCTGCACAATTAGCTGGAATTGATCCTGGAGATGAATTGTTAGCAATTGATGGGATAAAAGTAACAGCCAATCAACTAAGCGATCGCCTGAAAGATTACCAACCCACAGACATAATCCAAGTTGCGGTCTTTCATCAAGATGAACTCCGCATTTACCCTGTCAGTTTGGCTTCTCCACCTGCAAGCAAGTATCAGTTACAACCTGTTGTCAATCCCTCTGCGATACAAACACGGAACTTTGACGGGTGGTTAAATGCATCGCTGGCAAATCTGCGGTAGTTGTAGAGACGTTGCATTGCAACGTCTCTGGTGGGTTTAAATGTCAATCGATTTGTCTTATCCCAGCAATATTGGCCCACCATTAATTTTTTATTCCTTCATCCCAAAGAATTTCCGTTGCTTTTTGAGCAGTAAGCGGACGGTAAAATAGAAAACCTTGTACATCCTCACAGTTAATAGATTTTAAGAACTCCAGTTCCTCTTGCTTTTCTACTCCTTCGGCGGTCAGCTTTAACCCCAGACTCCGTCCCAAATTAACTATAGCCTTGATAATATGAGCCACTTTCACATCTTTGGTCAAATCACGGATGAAAGAACCGTCAATTTTTAAATTGTGGAGTGGTAACAACTGTAGACGTGACAGAGAAGAATGACCCGTGCCAAAATCATCAATAGAAAGATACACTTTCATCTCCTCTAATTGTTGCAACACCGTTCTAGTGAATTCGAGATCCTCAATAGCAGTTGTTTCTGTAATTTCCAATTCTAAGAAATGCGGTTCTAACCCCGTCTCATCTAAAATCTGAGCCACTGTCTCCACCAACTTCGGTTGGCGGAACTGTTTGAGAGAAAGATTGACAGCCATGGTCAAATTAGGTAATCCTTCATCTTGCCAAGCTTTATTTTGCCTACAAGCTGTTCGCAAAACCCATTCTCCGATTGGGATAATTAATCCGCTTTCCTCTGCTAAGGGAATAAATGTACCGGGAGCAACTAGTCCCATCTCTGGATGTTCCCAACGCAGCAGCGCTTCCATACCAGTAATTTTTCCGGTGTCAATATTTACGCGAGGCTGGTAATAAACGACAAATTCTTCTCGTTCTAGAGCATGGCGTAAGCTCTTTTCTAAAGTGAGTATTTCAGGAGTTTTAGAACTTATAGAAGTTGTATAAAATTGGAAGTTATTTCTACCCTCGTCTTTAGCATGATACAAGGCTACATCCGCGTGCTGAATCAAAGTTTCAACATCAGGACTATGGTCGTCAAACAGGGCAATACCAAGGCTAGCACTGATATAAAGTTCGTTGTCTTCTATATTAAAAGCTGTTTCTAATTCTTGGAGGATTCTTTCGGCTACTTGGGCGACCTCGTCCACATAATTAACATCGGGTAATAAAATGATGAATTCATCGCCTCCCCAGCGAGCAACAATGTCACCAGCTCTGAGGGATTGCTGTAATCTTTGGGCAACACATTGTAATAATTGATCGCCGAGTGTATGTCCCAGAGTATCATTAATCGTTTTGAATCGATCCAAATCCAGAAACATTACAGCTAAACTTTCTTTTCTGCGAGCCGCATTCGGTAAAGTCCTGGACAGCTGCTCTTTAAACAATAGGCGATTTGGTAATCCTGTGAGCAAATCGTGGAGAGCTTGGTGACGAATCATTTCCTCTACCTGTTGTCGCCTTCTAGCACCACTGATACTAGCAGCCATTGTTAAGAGAGTCGATTCTTCGTGTCTTGACCAGTGACGTTCCTTTGAACAGTCTGCTAAACCCAGGACACCCCAAAAATGTTCATCTAGACGCAAAGGCACAAGCAACAGAGATAAAATACCCTCATCTTGGAGAATTGCTTGGTCAGTAACACTTAATTCTCTAGTCAAACTCGCAATTGACTTTCCTAGAGAGAGGTCATTATACCAGTGGTTGAAGCCGGAAAATTGATTGGGTTGATTTTGTCTAGTGCCTTCGGACTGAACAGAATCGCTTCTCCATTCAAATCGGAGCGTCATCTCCATTTCAGTTGTAACAGGGTGGAGATGGTTCTCAAACAAATAAACGCGATTTACCTGAGCAGCTTCACCCAGCACCGCCAAGGCTTTGTCAATGGCTTTCTCATAGTTCATTTCTGTCAGTAAAGAATTGGTAGCTTCTGCTACTGCTTGGAGCAGGCGATCGCGATGGTGTAATTCAATTTCAGCTTGCTTTTGCTCCGTAATATCCCTAACAATAAAAGTTCTAATTAAATCGCTTTCTGGAATATAGTGAATTGATTGTTCAAACACTTCTTCACCAACTTCTACTTCGCGAGTAAAAGAATTCCCTTGGCGATTTTGAACAGCGATCGCCAATCCTGCCAAAATTGTGTGCTGTATACCTAATTGTCTGATATTAGGAAATTTCAACGCCGCAGCAGGATTAAGATAAGTCACTTTTCCTTCTAAATCGATCTCAATAATGGGATTGGGAATCAATTCCGGGAAAGACGCCAACCGAGCCAAAGCAACTTCACTAGCACCTTCAACACTATCTGTGGGGACACTGAGAGTTTCAAAGGGATTAACAGGATTAGCTTGTTCTGATAAAAAGCCAGATATATCCTCAGCAACGCAAGATTCCGAAAAAGCTTGCTCTGATAAGTTCGAGATCGCATAGTATTTGGCTTTGACCTGATTATTGCCAAATTCAATCAAGTCTCCATGTTTGAGGTCATGAGAGAAGCATTTCATACCATTGACAAATAGTCCATTTGTACTTTTTTTTCCCTTAAAACTACCATCAATAATCCGAAAGGCGTATTGTTCTGTGTCTGGTAGAGTTACTCGTAATAAAATGGCGTGCTGTCTGGAGACAGATCGAGAACGAAGCACGATCGCATTTCTGATATCTCGTCCCAAAGAATATGTAGCCTCTTGTAAAGGAATTGTTCGCTGTCCTTGCAAGTCTTGCAGAACTAACAGATGACGTATTTTTTCCCGCTCATTTCCTAGCATGATTTTTCCTCAAACTCTCATCTGTTCGGCTCTTGTTCTGAAAGATATTGCTCCCATAATTCTTGATCTTGAGTAGGCATTTTCATCAGAAGCTGCTCAATCAACTTCATCCCCATTGGTGAGGGAATAGCACGACCATTTTCCCAACGGTTAACCGTCTGAAACGAAACGCCCAGCTGACGAGCTAGTTGCTCCTGTGAAAGTCCTAGCCTTTTTCTCAACTCACGAATGAGGTTAGAAAACTTTGGCCTTTCGGTCACTGTTGTGTACTCTTTTCTCTCTTAAGTATTCAGAATAAGATTAAATACTTGGTATAACAAATGGTATATTTGCGTAATTTTCAAGTCAAATACAGAATACTGTAAGTAAATTAGAACCCTGATTATAAGAGCAAGTAGGCTTACAACCTCACAGATAAATATTCGTAAATTACTTAAAAAATAAATATAATTGTATTTTTTAAACTTATTTACAATGAGAACAATAATCTCTTAAATATTTTGACAATCCCACAACAAGAAGTCGTAGGATTGTTAAAGATTAAGCCAAATCTCCAATATTCCATAGACTCAAGTGAATAAAAGTAATATAAAGACAATATGAAAAATGTCATTAATAAGACAGACATAACAATGGAAAAGTATGTATGCACAGTCTGTGGTTACGTATATGACCCAGAAGAAGGCGATATAGATGGTGGTATACCACCAGGCACAGCTTTTGCAGATATACCTGAAGACTGGGTATGTCCTGTATGTGGATCAGAAAAAGATAAATTTGAACTAGATGAGTGAGGATTGGGTATCGGGGATCGGGAACAAGGGAGAATTATTTAACAAGTCTCTTGCCAATTCCCGATCCCCGTTACCCCTTATCCCCAGAGGGGGCCCCACCTTCCCCGATCCCTGATCCCCGATACCCAATAACAAATGACAAAATTGCAAATAATCATTATAGGTGGTGGGGCGGCTGGTTTTTTTGCTGCGATCGCAGCAGCCAAAGCTAATCCTCGCGCCCATGTAATTTTACTTGAAGCTAGCCATCAACCATTGGCTAAGGTTCGTATTTCTGGTGGCGGACGCTGCAATGTCACTCATGCTTGCTTTGAACCGCGAGAGTTGGTTAAAAATTACCCCAGAGGTAGCAAAGCGCTATTGGGTGCTTTTACGCGCTTTCAACCTAAAGACACTATCATCTGGTTTCAGGCTCATGGTGTAGAGTTAAAAACCGAGGCTGATGGCAGAATGTTTCCCACTACAGATAGTTCAGAAACCATCGTCAATTGTTTGATGGGTGCAGCCAAAGCGGTGGGAGTAGAACTGCGTATAGGGACTGCGGTGACATCAGTGAAATTAAAAGAAGACACAGAGAGGGAAAGACGCGGTGACGCGGTGAATCTATCAAAACTATTCGACCTGTCCCCACCTCCCCGTGTCCCTGTGTCAGAGAAGCTCATCTCTCACTTCGAGATTACTTTGAAGTCAGGGGAGAAATTACAGTGCGATCGCTTGCTGTTAGCTACAGGTAGTAATCCCATAGGCTATAAAATAGCTCAACAATTGGGACATACTATCGAGTCACCAGTCCCATCTTTATTTACTTTTAATATCAAAAATCAAAAGCTTACAGAGTTGGCTGGTGTGAGTGTCAATCCTGTGAAATTGCGGCTCATTGTACCGGAATACCCACATCTAGAACAAACAGGGCCATTGCTGATTACCCATTGGGGTGTAAGTGGCCCAGCTGTGTTGAAATTATCTGCTTGGGGTGCAAGAATGTTGCACTCTAGTAATTACCAAGCCACTTTAGTTATTAATTGGCTACCCCATCTCAAACAAGAACAAGTGCGTCAACAATTGTTGATAGTTAAGAACAATTCACCGAAGCGTCTGATTGCATCTCATCGCGATGTTGACTTACCCCATCGCCTGTGGCAATACATTGTTTCTTGTGTAGGTATTTCTGTGGAAGATCGTTGGGCAGAATTATCAAACAAAACTTTAAATAAATTAGTGCAAGAACTTACCCAAGGACAATACTCCATAAACGGTAAAGGAGTGTTTAAAGAAGAATTCGTAACTTGTGGTGGTGTAAATCTTAAAGAAATCAACTTTAAGACTATGGAAAGTAAATTGGTTCCTGGTCTTTACTTTGCAGGAGAAATTTTAGATATCGATGGTGTAACTGGTGGCTTTAATTTCCAAAGTGCTTGGACAACAGCTTATCTAGCAGGTTCAGCATCCATAAGTTAAGTAAATAGGGACAATGAGAATTACTAGCTATTTGTAATTTAAAATATATTTTAAATAATGTTTTTTCGTTGCAAAAAAAACGTGAATAAAAATAAATAATAATTAAAAAATTGACATATTATTCTCTATTCTCAGGAAAAATACTGACTATTTGCATAACGATTAAGTATTTATTGTAAAATCGACAATGTAGAATGAAACTTTATTTTCTTTACAGCTTATAGTTTCTGTCTACTACCCCTTGTATTATTTCTCCAGAAAAGGATAAACAAGAATCATCTACAATTCATCACCAAAATTGTATAATTTCGGGCTGACAACTAAGTTTCAAAAACATAGAATATAGCTCATAAGCTATCTCATTACAAACTTTATCAGTGGTTATTATTGGCCACTGAACAATATTTCTTAGGAGAAAAATTAGTAATTTTTCTCTAGAAACTTGTTATGAAATTTTTAGTTTATCACCGATAAACTACAGTGTTCTTTGAGTGTAGGTATCACTGACTTAAATGTAAGTTGGGAGGGAAAATTGAAACTGAGGCTCGGCTTTATCATACTAGGGATTATTTTAATTTCCTTTGCACAATCAAATAAACTTACTTGTACTCGTACTGAAAAGCAGGGGTCATGTAAGTTAGTACGTTCCGGTTTTTTATGGTCAGAAGAAAAAGAATTACCTGTGAATAAATTACGAGGTGCTAAATTTTATAGCCCCAAGAACGACGAATCATCTAAAGTCGTGATCAATACTAGTAACAGCGAAGTGTCATTTTCTTCCTTTACAAGTTACGCTAATGAAAATCAGCAGCGAGCGATCGCATCCCAAATCAATAATTTTGTTAGAAACAGCGAACTACCATCTTTGCAGGTCGAGCAAAATGACACATGGTGGATTGTGATTGGATTTATCAGTCTGGCTGTTGGTGTGTATCCCTTGCTAAAACCAAAATCTTAATTCAAATTAGATTCAGTTATCAGTTACCTGTTGATAACTGATAACTGTTCACTGAAAATTTAGTATTTTTTTAAAACGCCTGGTTCTTTCTGTATAGGCAAGACATCTAAAGTATCAGATTGAGAACAATATTTTAAGTCTTCATGACACTCCAGACGTAATAAACGTTTGCCATGACTAGCATGATGAAATAATCCTAATAAATTATCTTGCCACTGAGAATAAAGGGCGATCGCATTGATAACTTCATCATTACCTGCAATTTCATCAGCAGAGAAATTAGTTTTTTGCAAGAGATCATGAGCGATCGCACCTGCACAGGCTGTATCTTCTAGAGAAAAACTACCTTCCCAACCAGAACCGACAATCCACACTGTTTCTGGTTGCTTTTCCAAAACAAATTTCACTACTGCACCACGGTTGATAAATGCTGCTGCAATCACAGTTTTAGCGTCTTGGACTCGTTGTAAAGTCCTGGTACCATTGGTAGTACTGATAAACAAGCGCCTTCCTTTTACCCTCTCTGGGGTACAATCGAGAGGAGAATTACCTAAATCGAAGTCAGGAACTTTGGCTCCGCCACGTTCTCCGGCTCGTAGCCGTTTTTCGACTGGCCAAGATTCACTGACTTGTATAAGTTGATCTAAATCGCTGAACGCTTGGACTGCTTCACCACCAGCAGCCAAAGCTGTTGCAATTGTGGAAGTGGCTCGCAGTACGTCAACTGCGATCGCACATTCTGGCACTTTATCCACTGGGGTAGATTCTGGAGTATGGTAAATGAATAGCTTCACGCGCTGGGTTATACCTGATTTGAGACTGCCGATATCACATTCACTCTAGTTTTTTGTGCTTTGTCAAGTCAATGGCTAACTGCTTTGCATCATTACGAACTTAAATGGCGATCATTTGCTGTTTTCGGTATGACTCAACTCTACTCTTCACCAAAAACCCGTCGTGCTGCAACCAGATAACGGAAAATGTATTCTACCAACTCAAGATAGTTACGAGTTTCTACTGAAGAAGAACCCCAGACTGTGACACCGTGATCACGGATAAGTAAGGCTGGTAATTGTGGGGTTATCTTGCTAAATCTTGCTTTGATTTCATCCGCAATCTGCTGTACCTGTAAATGATTAGCAAATATAGGCATAACACAATCAGGGTTTTCTTCCCATACCCCTAGTCCTTTGAGCATTTCTAGCGGTGGTAAAGGTAAAGCATCTGTCTTTACAAATCGAGAAACCAGGTTGGCTTCTACCGAGTGGACATGATAGCAACTTTTGGCTTCCGGGAAAAGATCATAAATAACTTGGTGAATAGCAGTCTCAGCACTCGGTTTAGAGTTTTTTGTGGGTTGTTCTACTTTCCCATCTGGATAAATTCGTACAAAGTCATCGATGACTAATTCTCCTTTGGATTTGCCGCTAGCAGTAATCCAGAAGCTACCATCAGACAAACGTGCTGAGAGATTACCTGCTGTTCCCAGCATCCAACCCTGTTGATAAAAGTGACGGGCGGTATTAATTAACTCCAGACGGGTATCATTTAGGGTTGGGCTGTTCATTATCCTAGACAGAATTCCAAAATTGTGCTAACTTATCGCGCACTTCAAAAAAGTCTTGCCAGAGAATGTAGGGTTTTTGATTTTCTTCTAAATAATAGGCTAGGCGATCGCGAGCAAAAACTATCGGTGTTGCCAAAGCCATATTTAAATCAGTAATCGAATCACCAATAGCTATTTTCTCATCTGCTGGATACTTTTCCATCACTTGCACTTTCGCAACTAATTCTGTCCCACCTTCAAACTCAGAATTTACCTGCAAGTACTCAGTAGCTGTATCAATATCAACAGCATGGATGGCATGAATTCGTGGTAATAGTTCATCCAAAACAACTTCCACCATACCCCGCAGTCCACCAGAAATTACGACCAAGGGTACTTCCTGTGTATCCAAAAAATCTAGTAATTCTGTAAACCCCGAACGAATTGGTTGTTTACGAGTAAATTCCAAAATTTCGGGGTAGCGAGAAGATGGAATTGACTCCAAAATCTGCTTGACTCCCTCGCGTAATGTCAGTCGCTGTGCGTACATTTCTGGTATCAATTGGGCAGAAAGCTGAGGTGAAAAATGCTTCAGCACTGCTACAAAGGTTTCTGATACCGTGATAGTACCGTCAAAGTCGCAAAAAACGATACGTTTCATTTTCTAAGCAACAGCCTGACGTCTATGAATTGGTGTACCTGTATACTCAGGAATCCAGCCTTCTGTGTTGGTGAAATAACGTACAGCTTTCACTCGTCGATCTGGTGTAAGATAAAACCAGTGTTCTGTCCCAGCAGGCACATTGATATACTCTTGTGGTTGTACAGTTAGTTCTACCTGGCTACCATCGGGACGCACAAAGCCAAAAATACCTTCTCCCGCGACGATGTAGCGTACTTCATCATCTGCATGAGTATGAATCTTGTCAAATTTTGCTAGCAGTCCATCCAAGTTGGGGGTGTCTGGATGAAGAACAATTAAGTCACGGGATTGATAGCCTGCTGTTTGTTGCAACTCGTTAAAATATTGATCTAAAGCTACTAATACTTGTTCTTTTTCGTCTTCACTGAGACTATCTTTTGCGAGCAGTTTGTGTAATTGGGGATCTTCCCCTACAGACCAATAATCGAGTTGAATGTTGAGGGACGCTAATTCGCGAGAAATATCTTTCAGGTCAGTATATACTTTGCCGTCTTCTAGTTGTAATCTCGCCATAGTTTACCTCCTGCATCAGATATTGTACGCTAATTCTAGCAGTTTACGGTAGACGCCCTTGGGGACGTCTACATTGGTGTCCGATGTTTTAATTATTTGCTAATTTATTGGCATCAGACTTATTGTATTTGCCTGGATATTTCTTGTGAAAATAATTTTCCATCACTTGTAACGCCATTGGTCCGGCCACACTACCACCGCCACCACCGGAATGTTCTGCAAATGTGACAACCAAAATTTCTGGTTTATCAGCAGGAGCATAACCACCAAACCATGCATGATTGGCTTTAACACCATGACGTAACCAAGCTTCAGCAGTTCCTGTTTTCCCAGCGACAGGAGGAAGAGTTGGCACATTTAGGGCTTTACCCGTACCTTCACTGACGACTTTCCGCAGTCCATCTCGAAGAACTTTGACTGTGGAGGGTTTCATATTAACTGGTTTACGCCAAGTTTTTGCTTGTTTGTTGTCTTCGAGTAAATGCGGTTGAACTCTGTAACCACCATTAGCAGGTACAGCAAACATCACACCGACTTGCAGAGGTGTGGCGAGTAGCGCTCCTTGACCAATTGACATATTTACAGAATCGCCTACAGTCCAAGGCATTTTCCAGGTTTTCTGTTTCCAAGTTTCATCGGGAACGAAACCTTTTGATTCTTCTGAGGCGAATTCAAACCCGGTTTTTTTGCCAAAACCATATTTACGTGTCCATTCAATTAAAGTCGGGCCACCCACTCGCGCACCAACTTGGTAGAAAAAGGTATCGCTACTCATGGCGATCGCTCGTGCAAATCCCACTGTTCCAAATCCCGCATGATTCCACTCATTAAAGCGAGTACCGCCAAAGTTGAGAGAACCATAGGTTGGTAGCACCGTACCTGGAGAAAATTCACCGGACTCTAACCCCGCAGTGGTGGTGACAATTTTAAATGTACTTGCTGGAGGATAGGCTCTCAAAGCACGATTGAGTAAGGGATGGTCTGCACCTAACAAGATTTGTTGTAATTCTTTTTGAGAAGCTTTTGGTTTGGAGAAAATATTGGGGTCAAAGGTGGGATGAGACACCATTGCTAAGATCGCGCCGTTGTGGGGATTCATGGCGATGATAGTACCATTGCGATCGCCTAAAGCCTTTTCTGCTGCTATTTGCAAATCCGCATCTAGGGTCAAACGTAGATCCTCACCAGCTTTTACCTGTTTCTGTCCTATAATCCGCAATGGACGACCACTACCATCTACTTCCAATTGCTGACCGCCCCATTCACCCCGAAGCAAGTCTTCGTAAGCTTTTTCAACTCCCATTTGACCAATTACATCTCTGAGACGGTAGCCTTCGTCTCTCTTTTGCTCTAATTGTTTACGAGTTAACTCACGAGTATAACCCAGTACATGAGCAAATTCTTTACCATGTGGATAGTAACGAACTGCATCCGTATGTATTTCTACTTTATCTAGTTCGCTTTCGTACTCTTTTAAGGCAGTAATTTCATCTAAACTTAAATTGCGTTTAATCCGCACTAGTCCGGAGTAATCAGGCTCTTTCTCTGCTTCTTCGAGTTTCTTTTCTATTTCATTGAGCGGAATGTTAAGAATCTCAGATAAACGCGAGCCTACTTTTGACCAAGAATCATTTTTCTTGTGAGCCATCGGCCACAAATACACAGAATGAGGATAGCGAGTAGTAGCTAAAAGCTTGCCATTACGGTCAAAAATATTACCTCTTTCTGGTTGTTTGTGTAAAAGCCGAACCCGATTAGACTCGGCTCGTTCTCGATGAGAAGGGCCTTGAACAATTTGCAAATACACTAACCGCGCCAGAATACCTTTTGTCAACAACAAGGTAAACACAATCAAAAATATAGATTGGATACCCCGTCCAACGGTACGTGATTGTTTATTATTGCTTGTCAGAGGAGATTGTAATAGGGACATACTATTAACTTTGATCCAAAACACACTTAATATGTATACAATTACGCTCTAATGCTAACCGTATTGAGAGAAAAATAATTCGGGTAGAATGCTATCAACTTGAAATTGATGTATAAGAAAGTTCGTAGTAAGGACTTCAGTCCTTATTTTCTCAGTAAGCTGTCTTTAAAACAGGGAGCGAGAATTAGAGAATAGATTTTCATGTCATTATTGTGTTATTTATTACATATTAAATCTAACTTTAACACTGGTAGTATAAATCTCTATTTTTTTGCTGGTATATAATAAACAGCATTTGGGTTCAGTATGGAAGTCAATACACTATATTAATTTGTTTAGTTACAAAAAGATAAGGTTAATTGATCACTTTATGACAAATGTTATAGAAAATCTTTGTTTGCAAATCTCTAATGCTTCATCAAAGTATTTTGGATTTTGGATTGACTAAACAGTCCCTAACCCCCAATTTGGAGGAATGGAGGCTGGTGGTCAGAGGGAGGAGCTTATACCCTGAGAAAAATAATTGGTCAAATTAGCAATCATGGATAGGATTTGAGACGGTAGTGCGGAAAGAAGTAGACACAGAAATCAACAAATGAAAGCAGCCAAAAGCTCATCAAAATTAATTTTTAATTTTTAATCTCCATGTAGTGGTATTAATTATGAGATTTAATCTCACTTTTCAGAGAAATTTAACCTTGGTACTAGTAATGTAATACGGATATCTAAAAATAATAGACAATATGAGTAATAGCAAAAATCATCAAGTGTTTAATCATGCCAAAAATAAGAATCTTCCTCTTACCTTATCTATAATATTTATAATTTTAATAATTATTCTTATTTCTCATGATACTGCTACTGTCATTCCTATCTTAGGATTTCATGGAGTAATTAGTAATCAAAACTCTGTTACTCAAATTGACCAAGATAGAATGCATTATCCACGAAAAAACTTAGAAATATTTTTAGAATACTTAATCATTAATGATTACTGGTTTTTAAGCTCACAAGATTTATATAATATTGTGTCAAGCAAAAATCCAAGCATTTCTCAGATTTTAAAAAAAAGAAAGCCCATCATACTTTCTTTTGACGATGGATATAAAACTGTATATACAAATTTGCTGCCTATCTTAAAAAGACTAGAAAAAAAATATAAGAAGAAAGTAAAAGTCGTTTTATTTATCAATCCAGGAACTTTAGCGAATAAAAATAGTATTAATTCTCCTAATTTAGGATGTGAAGAATTAAGAGAAGGCTTACGACAAGGTTTCTACGATATTCAATCTCATGGCTTAAATCATCAAGACTTAACAAAACTGAGAGATAAAATATTGATTAAGGAATTATTGCAATCTCAAAATGAACTGAGAAAATGCACTCATGATTTAGATCCAGAAAAAAAAGTAGCTTTGCATTTTGCCTATCCTTATGGTGCTTATAATCAAAGAGTCAAAAAATATGTAGCTAAATATTATTTATCAGGTTATCTGTATAATAATAAACTTTTGAATCGCCATATTTTGAGAAATTACTATGAAATACCTCGTTTAACAGTTAATCAACAAGAATCTGTGAAAAATTTAATTGAAAAGTTTGATACAAAATTTAATCCAAAATCAATCAAGATTTTATCGATAAAAGAAAAACCAGAAAAATCAAAAGTCAAACAATAGTATATCTAAATCTCAAATTTAAATTTACTTTTCTTTTATATGCACCAGGTACAAAATATTGCTATTGCTAGTCAAAAACGTTCATATGCTTTGGATGCGTTGCGTGGCTTTGCAATTTTAGCAATGATTTTATCAGGTACAATATCTACCCTGCTTGAGTAATATCTATAACACTAGGTTATCTTATATTACAATTGTTATTATATGATCTTATTGTGATATATTTAACAATCTAAATTAAGCAAGTTGATAAATAGATAAATAAAGTTTCACTAATCAAACTTCAAGTCTAACGGAGATACATAAAATGTCAGGTTTTTTAAAAATTAAGCAGGATACTTATTTTAAGCAAGATCCACTACAAGAAGCACAGTATCTCGGTAATGGAGATAAGGCTGAAATTGCAGCAGGTAGCAATATTTCATTCTCCTATATTACTTTTGTGAAATATCTAGGTAAGCCATTTCACGAACACATGCATTTAGAGGTACATTGCGATCCCCCAATCAAGTCTATATCGGGTGATGACATCCAAACTTGGTTTGTTTATGCGGACGATATAGATGAGATTAGATAGGGATTGGGGACAAGGGGGACAAAACAAGTCAAAAGTCAAAAGTCAAAAGTCAAAAGTCAAAATAAAGAACTTTTGATTTGTTGCCCAATGCCCAATGCCCAATGCCCAACAAATATTAAGGTACTTCAATCGAAATCAAAGTATTCTCTGGTAGATAATTGCAAAAACGCCCTTCATCTGCAAACGCTAAAATTAGGTGCAGGGTATAATCTGGTGGAACTTGCAAATCAGCCCACGGTACTGAAATCTCTAAACAACGGTCTAAAGCAACTTGACCTCGACTGCTACGGGAATACCATTGATAATGTTCTCCTGCTTCCTGAAATTGCAGCGATTGGGTCAACAAATTGATTTCTAAATGATGGTGGAAAAGGTAATTAATTGGCGCGACATCGGGAACTTCCATTAAGGGAACAGGGCTATTGTGCATTGTTTTGTCAGGATAAAACCACAGCAAATTTAATTCTGGTGGTAAATCTTGTCCTGGTTGAGTCCCTGTTTTAAAGTCTAGCCTCAGATAAAAATTCAAGTGATCCACTCCATACCACAGGCGTTGAACGACGCTGCTGTTGTGCATGGTTCCCCGTGAACCACCGATTTCGATACGCCCAGCTTTATCCCAGTCTTGTTCATCTCCCTTACCGTCAATGTTGGGATGAATAAAGCTTTCTGGGCGATGATCCATGCGTGCGGCGTGGACTTCTACTGGGTGACGTAAGTAAGCAGGTATAGGTTCATTTAAAGCTTGGTAAATGCTGCACAGATGTTCTCGAAATAATTGATCGAAAATGGCATCTTGGTTAGAAGAATGGCCTTCACCAAACCACCAAAACCAATCAGAACCTTCTGCTGCGTACAATGCTTCCCAAGCTACTGGGTTGTTTTCTTCAGTTGCTTCTGGATGATTTGCTAAGGTGACTCGTGCGTGGGTTAAGTAGTCCCAAGCACGATTTTTGGCGGGATCGCCGATCCAAGTAGTAAAACTACCATCTACCCAGGAACCACTGTGTAGTTTGTTTCCGGGAATAGTTGCTGTTGGTGGATACTGTTCGAGAAATTCTGAGACAGTGACGAGTTTAAGATGTGGTTCTCGTTCTAGGTTTGCATACAAAGCTTCTAAGAAGGGTTTACCATCTTGGGAATAAAATTCCCAGCAATTTTCGCCGTCCAATGCAATGGTGACTAACCAAGGTTGTTCACTTTGGTGTTCTCTTTGCATTCTGGCGATCGCTTGCAGGTGTCCCACCAAGTCACCTGCTGCTTGCTTAGGTGTCATGGAACCATAGGTAAAACCAATTAAATCTGATAATCTGTGGTCACGAAAGACGATCGCCAAATCACCCGCAGGAGTTTCTAGACGATATGGTCGATACAATAAATTAGGTTCTTGGACATTTCCCGCCCCATCACGATGGAAAAAGTGCCGCAGCGTCCATCCCAAGATCGCTTCATCTGAGCAAATCCACTGAAAACCTTGTTTGCTAATATACGGCAAAACTTCTGGACTTACTGATTGTTCCGATGGCCATAAACCACGGGGTTCTTGTCCAAACCTATCTATATATAAATTCCAAGCTTTTTGTAAATGTCGGGGAATATCTTCTGCCCACTGAAATCGAGAATGGGGCAAAGTCATATTTGATACAGCTATTCTCCCCGAATCTGTATCGGCAAGTAAGGGTAAAATTGGGTGAGTGTAGGGCGAAGTTAATACTTCAATTTGCCCTGTTTCTTGCATTTTCCGGTGCTGCGGGATAATGCGAGCTATAATATCTCGTTGTTTGGAATAAATGCGCTGGCGATCGCTTAAAGTAAAATTTCGCCCTTGTTTTAACCAAGCATTAATTTCTGGATCATCCCAAAACAAAGGATCAATCCAAGCCAGATTGTGCCAAGCTAATAAATCACTATAATCTTGTGCTTGCCAATTTGCTAAACACCAAGCTTGTCCTTTCTCTTGCTTTTGGCTATACAACTCACTGTAGCGGGGATGGGGATCAATCATCGTATGATGATTGGCGTCAAAAAAGTGTTGGATGATAAATTCTCGCTGTTGCTGAGTGAGTTGTTCTGTAGGTGTCAGACTAGCTTCTAGGTAAGGATCAAAAGCTGTACCCGATATATAATCTTCTAATTGCAAAATCAGCGATGGTACTAAATTCACCGCTTGATGTAATTTAGGATACTTTTCTAATAATAATACTAAATCCAGATAATCTTTTGTACCGTGGAGACGCACCCAAGGCAAGCGGTAATGCTGGGATAAAGAAAGCGAAACGCCGCTGCGAGATTTATACAGCGGCTGGTGTTGATGCCAGATAAAAGCGATGTACAGAGGATGAGACATAGGCTTATTTGGGGATAAGGGTCAACGGGGATCGAGGATCGGGGATCGGGCATGGGGTATTTCCCCTTTCCCCATTGCCCATTGCTAAATAACTTGTTCTACTTCTGCAATTTCGGGAATCATTTCTTTGAGACGACGTTCAATACCCATTCTCAAGGTCATTGTGGAACTTGGGCAAGAACCACAAGCGCCTTGTAAACGCAGTTTGACAATGGGACCGTCGAGTTCTACAAGTTCTACGTTACCACCATCAGACATTAGATAAGGACGCATTTCATCCAATACAGTTTCTACGTTGTCAGGAGTCAGTTCCATTTTTTCAGACCTCTTTTGAACAGAAAGTATTTATTTTCTATATTTGTTAACTACATCCTAGTACAAGGAGGGTCGGAGAGGTGAGGGAGGGGGAGGACACGGGGGACACGGGAGAAATAACTAATAGCCAATGCCTGATGACCAATGACCAATGACTAACTACTAACCAAGAACAATATTTGAGTAATTAAACTCAGTATTGGTAGTATTTTTTTCATCTATATACTCTTGCACAACTTGCTTGGTTATGATGTAGTAGTTGCCTATTTTCTCATAGGTATCTTCAAACTTGAGAATGCTGTCCACTGTGTTGGTTTGGGTGTTGCGGAAAGTGGCATCATAGCAAGCGGGAATATAGCCTTCACCTGTATCTAAACTTTTATAAGTATCAATTACAAAAGCCATACGACTCATGACCCGATTGACTTGACAAACTTGCTTGTCGCGGATTTTATATGTAGAATCCATTGACTCACCTTTGACCAGAATTTCTACTGCATTGGTATTGTCTGTTTCGCCTAAAACAAACTCGTTATTGCCGTGGGACTCTTCAAAAGGAGTACGTTGGCGGTGAGTGACCATATCTTGCAATTGGGTGTAAATACCTTCTGCCACTTGCTGATCAGTGACTCCCGTAACTTCTATACTCATGTCGTGGTTAATGTGAATCTGACCTGTGTAAATCTCCGCACCCTGCACTACTTTTACATTTGCACTATAACCAGGAAAATTTGTGTCCCAAGTGTAACGGCTTTCGTAAGCAGTTTGGAATAACTCGCGGGCTTTGTTTGGAGCTGTCATACCACCACATTGACTTCACTTTTCTCAGTTTAATCCGCTTTGCGGTGTCCAGAGTCAATTGTCCATTGTTACGAGTGACAACAATTGACAATTGACTATTCTTGTGGACTACTTTCACTTGAGGAAACCATGACAGGTTGCTGATAAAGTGGCACGTTGAAAGTTACTGTGGAGCCAAGTCCTTCACCCAAACTATAAAAATGGACTTCTCCACCCATGGCTTCTACAAGTTTTTGAGAGATGACCAGTCCTAGACCTGTACCACCATATTGGCGAGTGCGGGAACCATCTACTTGTGAGAATAGTTGAAACAGTTTGTCTTGTTGATCTAGAGAAACGCCAATACCAGTATCTGCTACTCGCACTTTTACCATACCGGGGAATTCTTGGTCTTGAAATATGACTTTTTTACGAACTACATCGGCGTTGACAGTGACACCACCTTCCTGGGTAAATTTAATGGCGTTGCCAACTAAGTTCAGCATTACTTGTTTGAGGCGTTGATAGTCACCATGAACAAGAATATCATCTGATGTATCTGGCAAATACATTTGGAAGCTTAACTTTCTTTGTTCTGCTTGTAGGCGCATAAAGTTACCTACGTCACTGAAGAGTTCTGCAAGACTTACTGGTACTAATTCCAGTTCCATTCTGCCTGCTTCGATTTTGGCAAAGTCTAAGATGTCACTGATAACATCAAGCAGGTGTAGTGATGACTTATGGGCCTCCAAAATAAATTGCTTTTGTTCTTCTGGATCATCAGCCATTCCGTCCAAAATCAATTTTAAAAAGCCAATTATACCATTAAGTGGCGTTCTAATTTCATGGGAAACGTTAGCTAGAAATTCACTTTTGAGGCGAGAAGCTTCTTCTGCTTGTTGGCTTGCGGCTTCTAATTCTTGATACAAAGTTGCGTGAGCGATCGCTGTACCTAACTGATCTGCCACTTCTTTTGCTAGCTCAAGTTCTGTGGCTGTCATACCGTAACATTGATCACACAGAGTTACAGCAATCAATCCGTTCGGCTGATTTTGATAACAGGTTGCTACTACCAACATTGTTTCCTGCCCAAAGAGCGGATGTTTGGCGTTCTGTTCTAAAATTGGTTCTAAAGTTGTCAAAGCTCTCGCAAATGCTGGCTCACAAGCAATATCCACTTCTAAGCCCAATACAGAGTTTAATGCTGGTTGGTGATACTCTGCTATGACCCTGAGCTTGTTATTTGATGGTTGGTATGGACAGATGATCGAACGCTTTAGTTGTAGCAGCTCACCTAAACTGTCAACGGTTTGTTGCCAAATCACATCTAAGTTGAGAGTGCGGCGAATATTTCTGGTAATTTGGGTGACTAATTGTTGATTTTGCCGCGAACGTAATACTAATTCCAGTTCTGTGGCGCTTTGTGTTTTCACGTCAATTTCTGTTTCGCTGACTGTGGCTTGTAGTAGCCGTCCCATAACCAAAACAGCGATCGCGGGATTACCCAATGTTGGCAAAATTGGACTAAGGATTAACTCTAACTCTAGAGAATGCTCCTGATAGCGAAACCAGCATTGACACTTTTCTGGCACCAAAGTTGTGAGTATGCGCTGCAACCGTTCTAAGTAAGCAACCTTATCTACTGGAGCAAAAACCACATCGACTTTGGCATCAGCAACTATTTGCTGAGGATCAATACCGAACCTTTGGCAATGTTGCCAATCAAAGGAAAGATACCGCCCTGTGCCATCTTGCGTGTACACTAACTCTGCTCTTGAATTAGTTGATGAGCCATTAGTGTTACTGGTAATCGCTTCCAGATGCTCAGACACAGAATTCGGCTGTTGGGAATTAGCAGCAATACTCATGACTCGAGTTGGATAGACAAATGGCAACCCAAAAATTTCTTTTGCTGAAGCTGCTTATAGCTTGGCATAATTTTTTACAGCTTTAGCACTTTTGATTAGTAATTTTTTGGCTGAGAACAGACAATTTAAGAAAATCTACACCTTTTAATCCTCACTAAACAGCTATTTTCATTACCTAATGTCGTTAGGTATAAATAATTATCTAATTAAAAAGGTTAAAAAGCTCATAAATTAAACTTTCTAGCCTTTTAGCTTGAAAATGGGTGTAGGGGTGTAGGAGGAGTCATATTTTCATGCCTTCATTGGGATTGCCTTATTTTACTAATCATTCCATTCACCTCGTGGTGGTACAGGCATCCGCCGAGGATTGCGCGTAAGTTCATCGTCTCTAGGAACTTCACCTCGCAACCACTGACGAATCGCCACTTCAATTACTTTACTGGGGTCGTTGGTTAAATGGCGAATTTGCTCCACCAACTCAGAGTCTAGTCGAACTGCTATTTCTACCTTATCGGTTGGAGATTCTTCCGCATCGGTAATTTTATCTTTCATATTCATGTTGATATACTCTCAATT
The DNA here is from genome assembly GCF_041928655.1 of Pelatocladus sp. BLCC-F211. NCBI lineage: Bacteria > Bacillati > Cyanobacteriota > Cyanophyceae > Nostocales > Hapalosiphonaceae > Pelatocladus > Pelatocladus sp. BLCC-F211. The sequence goes on from NZ_JBHFLM010000248.1 coordinate 22,346, forward strand.
CGTTTGTCAAAGGCTTTGTAAAAAGCTTGTTTCGGCTCCGGGCAATTATGATCTGCAATCTAGCTTTTGTTGTCTGCATTTTGCAGTTCTAGATGTTTATTGTACGCTCCCAACTGATCAATACCAGATGCTATAGATAGACCTTTATATTTTGTCATTGGGCATTGGGCATGGGGCATTGGTTATTCTCACCTTTTTTCCCTTTTTCCCTTCTCAATTTTTAATTTTTAATTTTTAATTGATATGTCTCCCTTGTCCCCTATTCCCTCTTAACCTTTTCCTTCAATTGCACCGTCTGAGCGAAGAAACCATTAAAATACGTTAAGTATATTGCTGTTTAACCTTGGTTGCTGCTAAAGCAAAAAAGTATTATGACTGACGTTCCCGCAGCTCGTATTCGGAATTTTTGTATTATTGCTCACATTGACCACGGCAAATCTACTCTTGCTGACCGCTTGCTGCAAGTCACTGGCACGGTGGACAACCGACTCATGAAAGAACAGTTCCTCGACAATATGGATCTGGAACGGGAGCGCGGCATTACCATCAAGCTGCAAGCAGCCCGGATGAACTACACGGCCAAAGATGGTGAGCAGTACGTATTGAATTTAATCGATACTCCTGGTCATGTGGATTTTTCTTATGAAGTATCTCGAAGTCTAGCAGCTTGCGAAGGCGCATTGTTGGTAGTAGATGCTTCCCAAGGTGTAGAAGCACAAACCTTGGCGAATGTTTATTTGGCACTAGAACATAACCTAGAAATTATCCCGGTGTTGAATAAAATTGACTTACCGGGAGCAGAACCAGACAGGGTAATTGGGGAAATCGAAGAAATTATTGGCTTGGATTGTAGCGGTGCGATTCTGGCTTCTGCGAAAGAGGGAATTGGTATTGATGAAATTTTGGAAGCGATTGTAGAGCGTGTTCCACCGCCACGAAATACAGTAAATGAATCTCTAAGGGCCTTGATTTTTGATAGCTACTATGATAGCTACCGGGGTGTGATTGTATATTTCCGGGTGATGGATGGAAATTTGAAGAAAGGCGATCGCATCTACTTAATGGCGTCTGGTAAGGAATACGAAATTGACGAGTTAGGTGTACTTTCTCCCACCCAAAAGCAAGTTACTGACTTACACGCCGGAGAGGTAGGTTACTTGGCAGCTGCGATTAAAGCTGTGGCTGATGCCCGTGTTGGTGATACGATTACTCTCACTAATGCCAAGGCTACTGATGCTTTATCTGGGTACAAAGAAGCAAACCCGATGGTGTTCTGTGGCATGTTTCCCATTGATGCAGATCAGTTTGAGGATTTGCGAGAAGCGTTAGAGAAGCTAAAACTTAATGACGCAGCCCTCCACTATGAACCAGAAACTTCCAGCGCCATGGGTTTTGGTTTCCGTTGTGGTTTTCTGGGATTGCTGCACATGGAAATTGTGCAAGAACGCCTAGAACGAGAATACAACCTAGACTTAATTATTACTGCCCCCTCCGTAGTTTACTGTGTTACCACTAATAAAGGTGAAGTACTCTACATCGATAACCCCAGCCACTTACCCTCTCCCAACGAACGGGAAAAAATAGAAGAACCCTACGTCAAGGTAGAAATGATTACACCAGAGATTTATGTTGGTACTCTGATGGAATTATCACAAAACCGACGTGGTGTGTTTAAAGATATGAAGTATCTCACCCAAGGACGTACGACGCTGACTTACGAATTACCTTTAGCAGAAGTCGTCACTGACTTTTTTGATCAGATGAAATCGCGATCGCGTGGTTATGCGAGTATGGAATATCACTTGATCGGCTACCGCGAAAATCCTTTGGTGAAGTTGGATATCATGATCAACGGCGAGCCGGTTGATTCTTTGGCGATGATTGTCCACCGTGATAAAGCTTATGGTGTTGGGCGATCGATGGCTGAGAAGTTAAAAGAACTCATCCCTCGTCACCAATTCAAAGTACCAATTCAAGCCTCTATTGGTAGTAAAGTGATCGCCAGCGAACACATTCCCGCTTTACGAAAAGATGTACTTGCCAAGTGCTACGGTGGTGACATTAGTCGGAAGAAAAAGTTGTTGCAGAAGCAAGCCAAAGGTAAAAAGCGGATGAAAGCTGTAGGTACAGTTGATGTCCCACAAGAAGCTTTTATGGCAGTGTTGCGTTTGGATCAGCAGTAAACCTGACTAAACTATTAGGAATTTGGCGTTGCTGAATCAAGATATGAATTTATAATTCACGGGTATGTAGAGACGTAGCAATGCTACGTCTCTACAAGGATTTCGTATCAAAGACAAATATGTATACAAACATAATTCATGACCAAATTCAGCAACGCCCTATTTTGACTATCTGGGTGCATACATGATGATCACAACACTCACCAATGCTAAACCCGCTCCAATCAGGTCGTAATAATCAGGGGTGACTTGATCAATTTTCCAACCCCAAAGCATTGCCATAATAATAAACACACCACCATAAGCAGCATAAACTCTACCAAAATTAGCTGGTTGGAGAGTTGCGATCGCTCCATAAATCGCTAAAGCTATACCGCCTAAAATCCCCAACCAAATTGACTTATCTTCTCGCAACCACAACCATACTAAATAACCACCACCTAGTTCAAATAATCCAGTTAATACAAAATAAAAAAGTGACTTAAGCATTTTTACATAGGGTTAGGAAGCAATACTGCAAGGGATAGGATTTTTCGCCATAATTTAAACCCTGTAGAGACGTTGCACTGCAACGTCTCTACTCATGTTTCAATAAAAAACCAACCCCTTGAGCAAAAACAAAGTGACTAGAGGGTTGGTATCAATTAACAACAAATAAACCAATTTACAATCACAAGGTAGTCGGTAAATCTCCTGATGTCGAGATTCCTCTGTGGCTACTTGGCTCACCAAATCTGCCAGCATCTGCCTCTTTCACAAACCCGCTGTAGGCTTCCATTCCGTGTTCGCCGATGTCTAAACCTTCTATCTCTTCTTCACGAGATACTCTGATACCTAAAGTGGCCTTAAGTACTAAGAAGAAGATTGTACTGAGAAGAACGGTCATACCACCTACGGAAAGAACACCAAGTAGCTGGGTAAAGAACTGACCTAAACCACCACCTGCGAATAGACCTTTAGCTGGGCCAAGATTCTCACCGTACCAGGAATAAACACCAGGACCAACAGCAAATAGACCAACTGCTAGAGTTCCCCAAATACCACAGACTAGGTGTACTGATACAGCTCCCACAGGGTCATCGATTTTGATTTTGTCAAAAAAGGTGACAGCGAAAACTACGAGGACTCCTGCAATTAAGCCAATGAAGAAAGAACTGCCAATGGTGATATAAGCACAAGATGCAGTAACCCCTACCAAACCAGCCAAAATACCGTTAATGATCATGGATAAGTCTGGCTTACCCAGGTACAGCCAAGCTGTGATTGTAGCAGCTATACCACCGACAGCACCTGCCATGTTAGTAGTCAAAGCGATGTGGGTGATCGCACCAGGATCAGCAGCCATTACGGAACCGGGGTTAAATCCAAACCAGCCCAACCACAAAATCAAGCAGCCCAAGGTGGCTATACTCATGTTGTGACCAGGAATGGCTACAGTCTGTCCATCTTGATATTTACCAAGACGAGGCCCAAGTAATGCGGCTCCCATCAAAGCAGCCCAACCACCAGCGGAGTGAACCACTGTAGAACCGGCAAAATCGAAGAAACCTCTGTCTGCTAACCAGCCACCGCCCCAAATCCAGTGTCCGGTGATCGCGTAGGAAACACCGACAAGTAAAAGGCTGAAAATGAGAAAGTCAATAAACTTAATGCGTTCGGCTACAGCACCAGACACAATTGTTGCTGCTGTTCCAGCAAAGACTAGCTGGAATAAAAATTTAGCAGCTAGAGGAACACCAGTCCAACTGAGAGCGCTAAATACTCCTTTGTAGGCGTCTCCTGTTGCAGGACTGTTATCGGCCCCTTGCAAGAAAAATCCACTCAAGCCAATAAAGTCATTCCCATCGCCAAACATTAAGCCAAAACCAATTGCCCAAAAAGCAACGGTGGCAAGAGCAAATACAATGAGATTTTTGGCGAGAACATTAACAGCGTTTTTCTGACGGCAAAAACCAGTTTCTAACATACAGAAACCAGCGTTCATGAAAAACACTAAAAAAGCTGCGATCGCTACCCACAAAGTGTCGATTGCAACCTTTAATTCGGCTGTGGTTGGGCCAGCAGCAGCAGGAGTTTCTTGAGCAACTGCTACATAACCCCAAGCCAACACAATTAAACAAGCTAAGGGAATACAAGCTTGCCAACTGGGAGACAAGCGCTTGATTACCCATAAAAATTGACTGAAAATTGAGTTTGATTGCGTTTTGTTGACGTTCCAGTTTGCTGACTGTCGCCTATATTTTGCTGTCGATCTTTTTTTGTTCTTCAACATCATGCTCTAAACCGTCGTTAACTGACAAAATTACGTTAAGCAGAAAGAGCGCTCTCCCAAAGCTAAACAAGTGCTTTTTATTATTTGGTTATTACACAAGTTTCTCTTAAAACTCGCAGATTCTCAATGCTTTACCAAGCTGTTTTTGATAAATTTGAGAATCAAATAACCGAATTTATATTCAAGAAGTAGCAACTAAACTTTGGTGATACTACAAACATTCTTAAGAGATTATTATTATGTAGTTTGATTAAGAGTCAAGTATCTTTACATTGTCTATTTATTTTCTTTGAACAAAGAAAATAGGTTTTGTTGATGTAAGCATAATTTTGTCAAAAAGTCTCATTTAAAATGACAGTAGCAATGAAAAAATTTTTGTTAAATTCAATCAAATTACCGTAAAGTTTAGCTCACCAAAGTTTAAAAAAATTTAAATCATTGCCTCAACAATTAACACAAATAAAATCAAGAGGGTCTTTTGATGCTTATGATTTTTGTCAAATTTTTATCGGCATTTACACTTATATAGTGTAGAAAAAGATGCAATAAGTGTATCTACGCAATAGAGCTACAGGTTGTATAAAATAAAGACTGCGCAGCATTTTTGTGAATATTACGAAATAAATTATTTCGTTTGATAGTGTATTTTTAAACTTAAGTTTATAAAAATCTGTAACATTAAATACAATTTATCTTTCTTTCTTGTTCCATCGCTAAATATGTAATTTCGGTCTTAGAACTTGCATTATTTGGCTGTATCAATCTAGGCAAGAAAGTTGCATAACTATTAAAAAATCTTAAAGTTTTTATGGAAATGAATATTCTTTTTAAATTAATTGACGTTATTTAAAATACATCTTTTCTTTCAAGTGAGATGCAAATTATTTTTGTAATTCTTTAGACTAAATTGATTACTAAATTAATTTTGCTTTTTTGAAGCTACGTATAAATTAAAACTTAGTTATTAAAAATAATTACATCTGTTTTAAATACTGCTGGTATCCAATTTGCTCAAGTTTAGCTTGTTTTGTTATTACCGAATCACATAAATTTTGACGATAATTCTGTACTTTTGCTTGTAGTTCCGGCTGTTGGGTAGCAAGAATTTGTATTGCTAAAAGTCCGGCATTTGTAGCATTACCAATTGCTACTGTTGCCACAGGAATTCCCGCAGGCATTTGTACAATAGAATACAAAGAATCGACTCCTTGTAAATGACGGCTAGGTACAGGAACACCGATCACAGGTAGCGGGGTTAAAGATGCAACCATACCAGGGAGGTGAGCAGCACCACCCGCACCAGCAATAATTACCTTAATACCCCGTTCATGAGCAGACTGGGCATATTGCACCATCCGTTGTGGAGTACGATGAGCGCTGACGATCGCAACTTCAACAGCAACACCAAAATCTTCACAAACAGCGATCGCACCTTGCATGGTAGGTAAATCGGAATCGCTGCCCATAATAATACCGACAAGAGGTTGAGTCATGGTATTGGGGATTGGGGATTGGGGATTGGGGAGCGGGGATTGGGGAGCGGCTAAAAGTTAGGGATTTTTGTTTTGAATTTTGTCTTCTCTAACCTTTAACCTTTAGTCTCTGGTTCCTTTGGTAGAGATTATCATCTCATTTATCTACGTAATTTGTGATTCATCCTAAAATCGAACTCAGAAATAATTGTAAATTCCGATGCCCGATCCCCAATCCCTAATCCCTGATCCCTTTCCTATAGACATTATTAACGCACGAGTGCCTGGTTACAAAGATTTGCAGATGATTGTTGTGAATTGCCAAGGCATAATTGAACAAATCTTACCAATGGGTACAGTCTTTAAAAGAGTTCTACCACCTGATTTGCAAGTGTTGGATATTGCAGGTGATTGGATTTCGCTTGGTGGTGTTGATTTACAAATTAACGGGGCGTTAGGTTTAGCATTTCCTCAGTTAAAACCAGAAAATTCTGATTTATTGCCAAAAATATGCGAATATTTGTGTAATGAAGGGGTAGATGGTTTTTTACCAACTTTGGTGACTACTTCAGTAGAAAATATTCAGCGATCGCTAGCGGTTATTGCTGAGTTTATGGCAACTTTCCCTGTATCCCCAATTTTAGGAGTCCATCTAGAGGGGCCATTTTTAAATTTTCACAAACGCGGCGCCCACCCAGCTGAGTATTTGTTGTCTTTGACGATAGATGAAGTCAAACGGGTGTTAGGTGATTATGCTAATATTGTCAAAATTATGACTCTGGCGCCAGAGTTAGATGCAACGGGTGAAGTAATTCCTTACTTACGTTCAAATGGCATCACCGTCAGTTTAGGACATTCACAAGCGACAGCAGCAGAAGCACAAAAAGCTTTTAAACTGGGTGCAACGATGGTGACTCATGCTTTTAATGCTATGCCACCACTACACCATCGTGAACCAGGATTATTAGGTGCAGCAATTACTCATCCTAAAGTGATGTGTGGTTTTATTGCTGATGGGCAACATGTTGCACCGACAATGTTAGATATATTACTGCGTGCCAGTCATTATGAGAAAGGACTTTTTCTAGTCAGCGATGCTTTGTCACCTTTAGGCTTACCTGATGGTATTTATCCTTGGGATACTCGACAAATAGAAGTCAAAGATGGTACAGCACGACTACCAGATGGGACTTTATCAGGGACAACTTTACCGTTGCTTCTGGGAGTGCAAAACTTGGTGGAGTGGGGAATCTGTGATGTAGAAGTGGCGATCGCACTTGCTACGGATGCACCCAGAAAAGCGATCAGTTTATCAGCAAGTATAGTTGGTGCTTCTGCTACACAATTATTACGTTGGCAATTTGATGAAGCAACTAAAAAACTAACTTGGAAAAGATTACTCAGCAATTAGGGAACACCAAAAAATCAATCAAACTATGTTAAGTAACGTAAAATTATTGAAGTCAGTTCGTAGTCAGGACTTTAGTCCTTTCTTGAGGACTAAAGTCCTGACTACAAAACTTTTGTTATTTGCGCTGTCTTACTTAACAGATAACTGATAGATGATACTTTAAACCATTGGGTACTCTTCGATAATTGAATTTCATGAACGCAGCCGACGATAAAACCATTGTTAAAGAATATTTCAATTCCACAGGCTTTGATCGCTGGAGACGTATATATGGCGATGGCGAAGTCAATAAAGTCCAGCTAGATATCCGCAATGGACATCAACAAACCGTAGATAAGGTACTCGGCTGGCTAAAAGCAGATGACAATCTCGCAGGATTATCTATCTGTGATGCTGGGTGCGGTGTGGGTAGTCTCAGCATTCCCTTAGCAGAAGCAGGCGCAAAAATATATGCCAGCGATATTTCTGAGAAAATGGTAGAAGAAGGTAAACAAAGAGCTTCTCAAACCTTGGCAAATCCGGAGAATCTGACTTTTGCAGTTCAGGATCTAGAAACTCTCAGCGGTAGCTACCATACGGTGATTTGCTTGGATGTTCTGATCCACTATCCCCAAGAAAAAGCAGATGCGATGATTTCTCATCTTTGTTCTTTAGCACAGTCGCGGGTTATTCTTAGTTTTGCTCCCAAAACCTGTGCTTTGACAATCCTAAAGAAAATAGGGAGTTTCTTTCCGGGGCCAAGTAAAGCGACTCGTGCATACTTACACCGCGAAGCTGACGTTGTCAAGATCCTTGAGAAAAATGGTTTTGTGGTGCAACGAGAGTCAATGACACGCACTCGGTTTTATTTCTCCCGCTTACTGGAAGCAAACCGTAATTGACATACTCCCCCGAATCCGCTTCGCGCTTGTTCGGGGGATTCTAGGCTCAAACAGCAATATCAGGCGTAGCCCGACTTACATTGCCTAACCCAACAGTCGATGCCCCGACTGCACAAATATTACGACTGGCGTTTTCATCCCTTGCATTAATTGATTGACAGGAAGGACAACGCCATTCTCTAATCGACAAATCAATTTTTTCTAGAATATGCCCACAACTAGAACAAGTCTTGCTGCTGGGAAACCATTGGTCGATGAAAACAACTAGTTTATTTTTCTTTTTGGCAACCCATTCTAGGATTTGTAGAAACTCACCAAAAGCCAAATCTGAGATTTTTCGCCCCCAAATACGTTGCATTCCCTTGAGGTTTAGGGTTTCCCAGCTGTAGCATATGGGGGGTGGCTCGTATGGAATTTGCGTAAACAACACCAAAAGTTATTAAGCGATCGCCTCCAATCTATCTTTTATCGTCTGCTTGAAGAAAAGAGCGGTACAATTTCCGTATTGTCTTTTGCTAAGGAAGCCCAGATCAGTGGTGACGAAGCAAAACACTATTTGGATGCAAAAGCAAAAGAATTTAATGCCACGTTTGATGTTAATCCTCAAGGTGGCGTTTATTACCACTTTCATATTTAAGTAGTTGGTTATTAGTTGTTTAGAAATTCTAACCACCAACCACCAATTATTATTAACAATGGCTGTTATCTCACTCAAGAGGAATTATGAAAACTGGTGAAAAATTGGCTGCGGGCTGGCTGCTAACTCTGGGATTTATGTTTTTAACTTTATCAGTATCAGCAGCAATAGATAAATATAATATGCTCAAACCTATATCTCCAGCTTATGATGATCAAGCAATTGATATTCCTAATAGAGAGGCTTTAGCTGTACTTGATGTGACTGCAAAACAAGGTTTAATATTTGGTGTTCCTACGCTTGCTTTAGGTGGATGGTTAGCAATAGGATTGTTTCGTCAAAGTCGTCGAGATAAAAAGGCTCTAGAACAACAGGTTAGTGAACATTTGCAATCAACTTTTTATCAGATGTTACAAGAAAATAATGGACAGATAACTCTTTTAAAATTTGCAATGCAATCTCATCTACCTGCACCAGTCGCAAGACAATATCTTGATGAACAAGCCAAAGTTTTTAATGCTAACTATAAGATTAGCGAAGAGGGGGGAATTTCCTATCATTTTGACCTTTAGAGAATTGATTGGGAAACTCTATGACACAAATATTTTTAAGTTTGGCAGCTATTTTAGGAGGTTTATCTGTAGCTGCGGGGGCTTTTGCTTCTCATGCTTTGCGAGAAAGACTTAGTGAGCGATCGCTTTTAATTTTTGAAACAGGCGCTCGCTACCAAATGTATCATGCTTTAGCGTTGTTAGCTGTAGCAATATTATTACTTAATCTCAAATCTCCCCCACCTAGCTTAATAGCAAGTGCGTGGTTGTTTGTGATTGGGATTGCAATTTTTTCCGGCAGTTTATATGCCCTGAGTTTAACAGGTATTAAGTATTTAGGAGCAATCACACCATTAGGAGGAGCAGCATTTATCGCTGGTTGGTGTGCTTTAGCTTTTGCTGCTTGGAATTTGAAGTAGTAGACGGGGACAAGGGAGACAAGGGAGACAAGGAAGACAATAAAGGAAGTTCAAAAAAATATAAATATTGAAGCAAAACACAAAACTTCATGTAGTTTTAAATATTTAAATTCCCAGAAATGCGATCGCTCCAACACAATATAATACTTTCTAGCAATCCTATATGGTTTGTGAGAATTGCAAAGTTTAGATTCCCGACTTCTCAAATGATACAGCTGGCGAATAGGGGGTCAGACCCCTCGTTCACCCATAAATTGGCTTGTAGAGACGTAGCATTGCTACGTCTCTACATTTGGTGGGATAACGAAAAATCGTTGATTAGGGGTGTTACCCCTGATTCGCAAGCTGTATCCTCAAATAAGTCGGGAATCTTGTTTCTCACAGATGATTTAGGAATGCTATATCTATTTAAAGCTATTCAAATATTAATAAGACTACTGAATAACCTAAAAGAAAAACTATCATCATAGTAAATTATTATACTTTTTTCTGACAATTAAGCTTTTATTGGGAAGTTAATCGATTTTGGATTTTAGATTTTAGATGCTCGCGATCGCCTGTAGGTAACGCTCGTTGGAAAAGGAAAATAGAGCGATCGCTACACCAGAGAAATTTATATAATTTTCAGGGAATTCTCAGGCAACAAGCTTAATCTCTACTGTTATTGGGAGTTTATTCCTTAACAATGTGTCGTTTATTAGCCTACCTTGGTTCACCTGTTTCTCTTGAACCTCTGTTGTACGAACCAGAACACTCACTGGTAGTCCAGAGCTATCAACCCCGCGAAATGCTGTCTGGAGTAGTTAACGCCGATGGCTTCGGTGTGGGTTGGTATCATGTTCAAAGAAATACTGAGCCTTTTACCTACAAAAATACGCTGCCGATTTGGAATGATATAAATCTACCAAGTCTCAGCCGTTATGTGGAGTCAGGGTGTATTCTTTCCTATGTTCGCAGTGCTACCGCAGGACAAGCACTTGATTTAAGTAACTGTCAGCCATTTCAGTATCAACGTCTGTTATTTATTCACAATGGTCGCATCGAAAACTTCCGGCGAACATTGTATCTACCAATTCGCCAGCAGCTAAATGATGAAATTTATCAATGGGTTGGTGGAACTACTGATTCTGAACACATCTTTGCTTTGTTGCTGTCTTTATGGCAAGCTAACCCAGGTAAAAGTCTGGAGCAGACTCTCAACGCAACATTGCTCAAACTCTCAGAGATGGCGCAAACTCATCAAACCCACGCTTCAGCCAATGTCATTATCAGTGATGGAAATCGTCTTGTTGCTTCTCGCTTTAACACAAAATCACCTGCTCCCTCTCTCTACTGGACAGCCAATGAGCCGGATTTTCCGAATGCAGTCATTCTAGCTTCAGAACCTTTGTTTGCAGGTAACTGGACATCTTGCCCAGAAAATAGCATTATCAGTGTGGGAGAAGACTGTGATATCAGAATTGAGCAAATCTAGTTTCAAACAAACAATTTATCAGGCTTTTACTCAGTGTCGTGCCAAAACTCTGACTTTGTTTGAGAGTATTGATGAAGTTACCTTTCGCCGTCAGGCTCATCCTGATTTTAGTCCTGTAGGTTGGCATTTAGGACATATTGCTTACACTGAATCTTTGTGGTTACTAGAGCGCAGTGCTGGCTTACCTTGTATGTTTCCCCAATATCGCAAGCTGTTTGCAGCTGACGGTTTACCTAAATGCGATCGCGTCAAATTACCCAACTTAGAGGAAATATATTACTACTTAGACACAGTTAGAGCAAAAGTTTTTGATTACTTAGAAGTAGCGGATTTAGAAACAGAAGAACCTCTTTGGCGCTTTTTGCTTCAGCACGAAAGCCAACACAGTGAAATAATTTGTTTCGTACTGGAATTAATTAAGCGTCAAATGTCAAGTGTCAAGTGTGAAAAGTTAATAACTGTAGACTCTGGAGTTCGGACACTTGACTTAACAAAGCCAGAAGCAATGATCCAAATCCCCGCAGGCGAATTTGAGATGGGTAACAATTCACCAGATGCGATGGATAACGAACGTCCTGCCCATAGGGTATATCTAGATACATATGAAATTGAGCGTTACCCTGTGACTTGTGGACAATATCGGCTATTTATGGCACATGGGGGTTATGAAAATCCTCAATGGTGGTCAAAAGCTGGCTGGGAATGGTTGCAAACAGCAAAAGTCACGCAACCTCTGTACTGGCGTGAAGATTTAGCTTGGGAAAATCACCCAGTTTGTGGTGTTAGTTATTACGAAGCAGCAGCCTACGCGGAGTTTGTCGGGAAGCGCTTACCCACAGAAGCCGAATGGGAAAAAGCAGCTAGCTGGGATGCAAAAACTAATCACCAGCGCGCCTATGCTTGGGGAGATACACAACCAACATCTGAATCTTGCAATCACGATTGTAAAATGGGCAAAACAACACCAGTCAATGCCTATTCTGCTGGACAAAGCCCCTATGGTTTGTATGATACTTTAGGCAATGTTTGGGAATGGACAGCTACCTGGTTTGATGGCTATGAAGGCTTTCAGTATTACCCATACATCGGATACTCCCAAGTTTATTTTGACAATCAACATCGAGTTTTAAAAGGCGGTAGCTGGGCTACTCGTCCTTGGGCGCTACGATGTAGTTTCCGCAACTGGTATCATCCCGATGTGCGCCAAATTTTAGCAGGCTTTCGTTGTGTTCGATGAAATAGTTGAAATAGTTGATAGTTGGTTGTTGTTTGGTATTTATTCCAACCAACTATTTATCAACAATCATCAGCTCAGTCAATCTAGCTGAGGCGTGATGTTATTGGGTATCTCTTCGTGTTTCACTAACAAAGGTTTTGCGATCGCAACTGAAAGTGTCCGATCAAACCAAGCAATAGAGGAGCAATGACAGTGTTCAAACCTGCCAGTAGTAATCCTAGTTTTCAAAATAGCATTGAAGACCGCTTACAAATAAAGCGTTTGCTCGAACCAACTTTGATCATTTCTACTAATGCTGGAAGTGATGTAGTCAAGGGACTAACTCAAAGACCAAAAACTCTACCACCGCGTTACTTCTATGATGATCGGGGTTCGGAGCTATTTGAGCAAATCTGTGAATTACCAGAGTATTATCTCACACGTACAGAGACAAAAATTTTACAAAGCTATGCTAGTGAAATTGCAGCAATCACAGGTGCTTGTGAAATAGTAGAACTGGGTAGTGGCAGTTCTACAAAGACTAGGATATTACTAGATGCTTACCAAAAACAAGGATTACCTCTGCATTATCTACCAATAGATGTCAGCGCAGGTATGCTCGAAAGTAGTGCGCTGTCGCTACTAGCAGATTATCCCTCATTACAAGTTTATGCACTGGCAGGAACCTACGAATTAGCCCTTGCTGAAATTGAGCCTAAGCAATTACCCAATCGGATGATTTGTTTTATTGGTAGCACTTTGGGTAATTTGAATCCACAAGAGTGTGATGTGTTTTTATCTCAAGTCAAAGCTGCGCTGCAAGTGGGAGAGTATTTTTTATTGGGGGTAGACTTACAAAAACCAAAACATATTTTGGAAGCTGCTTATAACGACAATCAAGGAGTAACAGCAGCATTTAACTTAAATATGTTAGAACATCTCAATTGGCGGTATGAGGGTAATTTTGATACCAGCCAATTTGCACATTGGGCATTTTATAACGAACTGGAACATCAAATTGAGATGCATCTCAAAAGTAAGCGATCGCAAACTGTCGAATTACGCACTCTCAAACTCAATGTTCATTTTGAACCAGGTGAAACCATCCACACCGAAATTTCTCGTAAATTCGATCTCAACCGCATCCAACAAGAACTAAAAACCAAAGGTTTAGTACCCCAAAAAGTATGGACTGACGAAAACCAGATGTTTGGTTTATTACTCTGTCAGTTGCAAGATAAGGGATAGGGGATCGGGGATCGGGGATAAGGGATCGGGCATTGGGCATTGGGCATTGGAATAAATTCTTCCTTGTTCCTCTTACCAATTTTTAATTTTTAATTTTTAATTTTTAATTGATAAGTCCTCCTTGTCCTCCTTGCCTCCGACTCTATCCCCCCACATGAATACCGGGACGGCGTTCCGGATCTTTTTCGGCTTTACGAATCACTTCACGGGTAACAACAGCTATATCCCCTTCACCAAAAAGGATAAAACGTAATAAGTATTGAATCGGATTACCTTCTATCCAACCAAAATAGGCGTGCGGTAGTTTCCCAGTTTGATCTCGGATATATAAAAGAATAGCTGCAATTGTATTTGGCACAGCAGCACCCCTAGCTCTCAAAATGCGATAGTTACCGACCTGTACTCCTTTAACCTGAATGATCTCAGTAAATACTGAAGCGTCGGATACTTGAATTTCTAGGAACAAAACAGAATCTGTCTGAGGAATATGGTTGTCCTCGCGTACTTCCTTCTCTTTTAAAAAGTATTCTTGTTCATCTCCTTCACTCAATCGATTTGCAATCAGCCGTATCTTTTCTTGATGCTCTTCTTCTTCAGCAATAAAGCGACGAGCTGTTTCGTCCATTTCAATTTGCTCGACTCGCAGTTCTGTGGAGCGCCAGACTCGTGAAATTAGCGAGGTAATAATAATGACACCGATAAAAAAGGCAGCAATTTGGATACCTTCGGGTCTTTCAATGATATTAACAATGGTGGTATAAACAAACAGTAGTGTAATCGCACCAAAGGACAATATTCCTCGTGTTGCTCGCCGACTTCGAGCAGCTAAAGTTACAGCAAAAGCAGCAGAAGTCATTAATACCAATACTCCTGTTGCATAGGCTCCACCTTGAGCTTCGACATTGGCTTTAAAGATAATTGTTACCACAAAAGCGATCGCTGTATACACCAACACCAAAGGTCGGATCATCCGTGTCCAATCTGGTGCCATGCCATAGCGCGGTAGGTAGCGAGGGACAATATTCAATAGCCCTGCCATTGCCGATGCACCAGCAAACCATAAGATAGAAATTGTACTTAAATCATAAATAGTTCCAAAGCCATTGCCCAGATAGAGATGAGCCAAATATGCAAGGGCGCGTCCGCTAGCTTTTCCCCCTGTTTGAAATTCTGCACTAGGAATAAGTAGAATTGTCACCAAACTACTGGTAATCAAGAAGAAGCTCATAATTACCGCCGCATTTGTCAGCAGTTTGTAGGTATTACGAATGCGGCCTCTGGGGTTTTCTTCTGTTTCATGCTGATTCCCCTTCACCAACGGCATAACCGCTACACCAGTCTCAAAACCAGATAATCCCAATGCTAACTTCGGAAACAGCAGTGCGGCTGCACCGATCATCCTGAAAGGATTTGAATAACTGGTGAACAAGCCAGTTTGCCAATTAGAAATTACGATTGGCTGTTGTAAAACCTGGTATGCACCAACACCGATTGTGATTAAGTTCAGCAACAAATATGTAGCGACTAAAAAAACAGCAAGACCGATCGCTTCTTTAAAGCCTCTTAAAAATACACCACCCAGCAATGCAATTAAGATAAGTGTAATACTGACTGATTGCCCGTGTAGAAACTCTGGTATGAGAGGATTTTCAATAATGTGGGCTGTGGCATCGGCTGCGGAAAGAGTGATCGTGATGATAAAATCAGTGCCTGCAAAGCCAAGCAAACATAAGACAAATAACTTGCCTTGCCACCAGGGAAGGAGATTTTCGAGCATGGCGATCGATCCCTCTCCATGAGGACTTGTCGCAGCAACCCGGCGATATATGGGTAATGCACCAAACAGTGTCAGCAAAATTAGAATGAAGGTAGCCAGAGGAGATAAAACTCCTGCCGCTAAGGCAGCGATACCAGGCTGATAACCAAGTGTGGAAAAATAATCGACCCCCGTCAGACACATCACCTGCCACCAAGGATGCTGAAAATGCTCCCCTTTCTCGCTGCGATCTTCTTTGAGTAACCAGCTAACGAGCCGTTTGCGATGTTGCTTGGGTGGGACAATGGGTCCAGCCATCAACAATACTCCTGTTGCATTGCTTTTATATTACTTTGACTACTTAGCATGAATGTTGGGGTCGTGCTTGCCATACCAATGATTAGCAGACAAAATTGCTTTTCATTGCCATCATACTCAAACATTGAGGCGAAATATCTCTGCCCGCAGTTTACCACTACGGCAAATCAAAGTAATTATCGGAAGTCAGCAAAAAATATTATCCCTTTCTTGGCTGGTAGGGATACTAATAACGATTATGGCTCCGTTAGTTTTACAGTCAGGGATCGGGGATCGGGCATAAATCAGTTAACAGTTAACAGTTAACAGTTTAATTTGATAACTGTTAACTGATAACTGAGAAGTTGTCTCCCTTGTCCCGCTTCCCTTTTAATGTGCTTATTTAATCCTTCTTCATCCAACTAAACATCGCGCGTAAATCTTTGCCAATTTCCTCAACTTGATGTTCGGCTTCTTTACGACGCATCGCAGTAAACCCAGGTTTACCGGCTTGGTTTTCTAGGACAAATTCCCGTGCAAATTGTCCAGTTTGAATTTCTTGGAGAATTTTTTGCATTTCGGCCTTGGTTTGTTCGTTGACAACCCTTGGCCCACGGGTATAATCACCATATTCTGCGGTATTAGAAATGCTATCGCGCATTTTTGCTAGCCCGCCTTCCACAATCAAGTCAACAATTAACTTAACTTCGTGGAGACATTCAAAATAAGCTAACTCTGGTTGATAACCTGCTTCTACTAGGGTTTCAAATCCGGCTTTAATTAAGGCACTCAAACCACCACACAAGACTGCTTGTTCACCGAACAAGTCAGTTTCAGTTTCTTCGCGGAAGGTAGTTTCCAGAATACCCGCGCGTGTACCACCAATACCTTTAGCATAGGCCATCGCGCGATCGCGTGCCTGTCCAGAAGCATTTTGATAGACAGCAAATAAACAAGGTACTCCTTGTCCTTGTTCGTAAGTCCGCCGTACCAAATGTCCTGGGCCTTTGGGTGCTACCATGATCACGTCTACCTCAGCAGGTGGTACAACTTGACCAAAGTGAATATTGAACCCGTGAGCAAAAGCTAAGACATTTCCTGGTTCTAAATTCGGTTCAATTTCGTTTTTGTAAACAGTTCTTTGAACTTCATCAGGTAATAAAATCATCAACAAGTCAGCAGCTTTGGCTGCATCTGCCACATTCTTGACAGTTAACCCAGCAGTTTCGGCTTTTGCCGCTGACCTGCTGCCCGGATATAATCCGACAATCACGTTCATGCCACTATCCTTAAGATTGAGGGCATGGGCATGACCTTGGGAACCATAACCGATAATAGCGATAGTTTTTCCGGCTAAAAGGTCTAAATTTGCATCTGCGTCGTAATACATCCGAGCCATAAGCGCGTCTCCAGTCAGCAAGCATCCTGTTTGATTGCAGACTTGTTATTTTACCGGATTATGACACTGTTTCTCGATCTATTATTTGTACTTCTTGATTCAAATAATTTCAGATCCACACCCCATACGGTATCTTCGATAATTCTGGAGGGCGCTTACTTAACGACATCGGCATACCCACTAAACCGATGATACTCACATAAACACTTCTTTTACTTAGTTGTTCTGTTTACCTGTTTATGGCTACGGTTTTCAGTACTGTTAAAACTAACTCTAGCGCTTTCCCTAATAAAAAACTATGAGAAATTTAGTATTTTAATAACCTGTTATTTGCCGGCTGTATTAAGTTAATTGCTTTCAACAGTTTTTGGCTATTGTTAAACCTCGTCCATCTTGAAAAGAGGAGTTTTTCAAAAAGGACATTATGTAGGTTGGGTTACACTCCGTTCCACCCAACCTACAAAACTACAGTTCTCAAAGTAGACGTGGTTTAATTAAATTACTTGCTTGAGAAAAGAACGTAAAATTTTAGGAGTATAAAAAACAGTAAAAAAATTTATACTTATCCTTGATAGAAAAATAAGTATAACGTGACACTTCAGACATTGCAGTTTAATTTTTCAACGCTGTTGAATGGGTGAGAAAATTCTGAAACGATCGATTTATGATGCACAAAAGAATAATTTTGTATAGTGCGGCAATCTCGAATTTTTATGTATTATAGTTATTCATCGCTAGCACTCGACAACAAGTATTTTGTATTTTATTACGTTAATCAACAAAAAATCTTGTTGCGTGTGCTGTTGTTATACGCTAATTAACTTGATTTTTGCGATATACTTAAATGGTTGTTACTAAAATCAGAGCTAAAACAATGGTATTTTCATTGATTTATTCTTGATTAGTATATTTTTTATTAATCAAGAATCATCTTAATTAAAAGATAAATTTATAATCAGTGTATTTACGTACAAAGCTCAGTGTTGTATGATTTGTGGGTAAAAATTTTGAGAGAAATATAAATTTTTATTATGTTCAATCAAATAATATCAATATCTATGAAAAATAGAATAAGTAAAAACTATTTACTTCAAGAAAGCTTCATAAAACTGTAAGTAATCTTTAGTTATATTATGTGACGCTACCAAAAAATTACTGCATAAGCATATATTTATTTTTCTGGAGTCAAAATATGGCGCAGCCCAGGGAAGCAGTTACTACCATCACTTTTATTGATAACTATTGTGCAAGCTACAAACATCTTTTCCCCGAAGTGAGAAGTTTCGAGTTCTTCAAGTGGTTGCATTTAGGTTTAATTTCTGATATAAATCGCAAAAGTTTACCTGCGATCGCTAAACATTTGGGGTTAAATAACCAAGCTTTACTACATTTTGTCACCGAATCACCTTGGCAATTACAAGAACTAAGAAATCAAAGATTGTCTCTTATTCGTCAGGTTTTGCAGGGCAGGAGTTTCACTCTAATTATTGATGATTCTGGAGATAAAAAGAAAGGTAAAACTACAGATTATGTGGACAGACAATATATTGGTAACTTAGGCACCGTTGAAAATGGAATTGTTTCCATCAATGCCTATGCTTTTATAGATGGTTTAATTTTTCCTCTCATATTTAAAATCTTCAAGCCACCAAAAAGGTTAAAACCAGGCGAGACGTTTAAAACAAAGCCTCAATTAATTGCTGAGATCATTGAAGAATTACAAGAAAGAAGGTTCAAATTTGACTTGGTACTAGCAGATACTACCTATGGAGAGTATGACGCCTTAATTCATATTTTCAATCAGTTTCAGCTGAATTTTGTCACAGCAATTAGAAGTAATCACGGTTTTTGGTTGGCACCCACTCAAAAACCTAGATACACAAGTTGGAAAAAATTTCATCGAATTTTCAGTAATGGTAAAATAGAACAAAGCTACATCCGTGAAATTATCTTTGGGAATCGTCGAGAACTTCGCTATTGGCAAATTACAAACAACAAAGAACAGTCAAGCGAAAATTATACTTTGTTTTTAATGAGTAATTTACCAAAATCTATTACTTCCGCAGTGGAGAATCCTTATGGGTTAATAACTTGGTTAGAGTATGGCTGTAAACACAGTAAAAATTACATAGGTTGGTCAGATTTCCGCATCACTAATTATGAGCAAATAGAACGTTGGTGGGAAATAGTGTGTAGTGTTTACTGTATGCTGAGTATGCAATTCCATATTTTTCAGCAAAAGTCTAATCAACAAAGCCAAAACGAAAAAACTGAACTTATTGCTTAGATTATTTCATCCAGAAACACCAACATTGTTTTGAAGATGGGTGTGACGGATTTTCTTAAAGAAGATGCACTCGCAAACGGAGAATAGGGAATAGGGAATTAACTTAGCAATTGCTCAATATTTCAGAAATAGATGTGACTGCTGCTGTATTTACATCAAACCAGTCAGTTGCATTGTTTTGACAAAAAGCTTATGAAAGCATCATTGCAAAATCGTTTAGGTATAGGGAAACGCACATACATACTTCTAGCTATTGCTGGTGTTGCTGGTGTAATGTCTTTTACTAACCCTGATCACAACACTTATGTTAACTATGCCGCAGCTCGGCTCACTAATGAAATTCAAGACGCTATTTGTAAAGGGCCACAGTTACCACAAGGTAAATTGTGGGAAGATATAAACAAACTGACCAGCAACACATGTAAATCAGGATTAGCAACAGGACTAGCTTTTCAAGGTAGCAACATTAAAGATTTGATCGCCAGATCAACCGAGCGTCAGAACTTTGTTATTTTTAGTATCTACACTACCAAAGTTCCCGGATATAACTTTAAAACAATCGGCGCCTTTGGTAACTTATTCACATTTCAAAAATAGCTAAATTTGATAACTGTACAGACGCGTAGACGCTCGTAAGAGCGGCTTCAAGGTAAGAGTATAATCGCGTCTCTAGCTAACTGATAACTATTTACTAATCACTAGATATCCCAAAACGATATCCTTTACCGTAAACACTATGAATTAATTGCGTTTCCTCCGGTAACTCAATTTTGCGCCGTAACAGACGTATTAATGCAGCAATCACATTACTACTGGGTTGTTCGTGATCTTGCCACAAAGATTGCATGATCTGGGTGTGGGTCAGTAGCTTGCCAGTATTTTCCATAAAATATTGCAGTAACTGACTTTCTTTTTGTGAGAGTTCTATTACTCGTCCCTGGCGATAGGCGACTTGATTTTCTGGATCAAGTTCTAGACCAGCTACTGACAAGCGACCTGTAGGAGTCTCAGGCGTTTGGGAAGCAGAACGTCGTAATAAAGCACGGACTCTTGCAAGTAACTCTCGCAATTCAAAAGGTTTAACTAAATAATCGTCTGCACCCGCATCTAAACCTTCAACCCGGTCATCAAGAGTATCTTTAGCGGTGAGAAATAATACAGGGGTAGTAAGGCCTCGACGGCGTAATTCTTGACATATCTCCAATCCTGTTTTTCCAGGCAGCATCCAATCTAAAATCAGTAAGTCATAATTGCTTGTTTGCGCCAGTTGACTACCACTTGTACCATCATAAGCAGCATCGACACTGTATCCCTCACGACTTAATACCCGACTCAAGGGATCAGTCAATTCAATTTCATCATCAACTACTAAAATTCGCATGGCCAGCCATTAATCTTTAACCATCAGCTTTCCTGTATTATTATCATGCTGACTGCTAACGCCATTTATGCTTACTGTTGCACTGCCAAAAGGTGAACTTCTTAAAAATAGCATCCAACTGCTACAAACTGTAGGGCTAGATTTTAGTGCTTTTTTAGACTCCGGGAACCGACAATTACAAATTACTGATCCAAACGGGAAAGCCAAAGGACTATTAGTCAGAGGTCAAGATGTACCTGTTTACGTAGAATACGGTCAGGCACAATTGGGTATTGTAGGTTACGATGTCCTGCGAGAGAAAAAACCGCAAGTGGCACATTTAGTTGATTTAGGGTTTGGGTATTGTCGCATGTCGGTAGCGGTAAAGCAATCAAGCCCTTACCGATCGCCACTTGATTTACCTGCTCATGGTAGAGTTGCATCTAAATATGTCAACTGTGCGCGTGAATACTTCCATAGTCTAGATTTACCTGTGGAAATTGTGCCGCTATATGGTTCTGTAGAACTAGGGCCGATCACAGGCATGTCTGAAGCGATCGTTGATATAGTTTCTTCAGGGCGGACATTGCGCGAAAATGGTTTAGTCGAAATTGAGGTGTTGTATGAAAGTACAGCGCGGTTAATTGCTCATCCTTTGAGTTATCGCCTCAATACAGATAACCTCAGTGATTTGATCAGTAATATCAGAGAAAATATTTTGACAACCGTTTGAAGAAGACACTTATGCTGGAGGCAGAAGGTAGAAGTTTGTAGTGAGCGCTTGAGCGCTCAACGAGGACTAAAGTCCTCACTACAAACTAACGAGTATATTTCAAGCTTTCTATCTTACCTAAGAATTTTTCTGTGAAAATACTCATTACAGTCCGTTTACGGACATTAATATTGGCATTCAAAGACATCCCTGATTGGAGAGGTACTTCTTTACCGTTAACGTCGATGGATTGTTTGGATAAGCGAATTTCAGCTGGGAAGCGGGAGTATGGAGTGTTTTGATCAGGAGGTAAAGCATCAGAACCAATCCGAACTACCTCACCTCGAATATCACTATATTCTGTGTATGGGAAAGAATCAATTCGCACATCAACAGGCATTCCATCTTTAACAAAACCAATATCATTGTTGGTGATAAAAACTTGGGCAACAAGATTTTCTGGCGGCACGATTTTGAGAATAGATTCGCTGGTGTTGTAGACATAACCAGAGCTACGAGGCTTGAGGTCAAAAACAATTCCACTAGTTGTGGCTCGGATTTCTTGATATTTTAAAGTCGAAAGAATTTCGCTCATTTCACCGTTAAGTTCTTGGATGCGTTTTTTGTTTTCGACCATCACTTTGGTGAGTTGACTATCAATTTCAGCAATGCGCTTGTCATTATCGGCAATTTTGCTGAGTAAATCTTCTTTAGATAAAGCGATCGCATTTTCTAATTTCTTTTGTGATTGGGCGATCGCCAGCCGCAGACGTTGTTCTTCTTGCACAAGGCGGTTAACTTCGGCTCTACTAGTGTCTGCTGTTTGCCGCTTTTCTAGATAAGGTAAGCGAGCAAAGGCTCCTTTTTTCACCAAAGCGTCTAAATTATTGGCTATTTCTAAATTTGTTGCTAGGCTACCCCTAGCACTAGCTAATTGAACTTGCACTTGATTTAACTGTTTAGCTAATTGTTCTACATCCAGCCTCGCTGTGGCAATTCGAGAGTCTCTTTCTGTTTGTCTATTAATAAAACGTTCTCGTAACTCTGGATTCAGGTTACGTATTGCTGTAGCGCCAAGCAATTCTGCACGGTAAAGTTCATTTTCCCGCACCAAAGCCACACGGTTTTCTGTGAGTGATGCTAACTCCGGTGAAATCTGGAATTCTCTTTTTGTAGAATTCGCCGTCGATGTTCGCATCTGGGTACGATAAAAAATGTTTTCTCGCACTAGGCTAGCTCGAACTTCTTGCAGAGAACGTAATTTTGCTTGAACAACTGTGGGATCAAAACTCACCAAAAGATCGCCTTTTTCAACTCTTTGTCCTTCCTGGACATGAATTTTGTTGATTACTCCCCCCACTGGCGCTTGAATTTCTTTGACTAAACCTTTGGGTTCCAGTTTGCCCTGTACGGGAACCGATTCGTCGATTCTAGCTGTACAAGCCCAGACAAAAGCAAAACTAGTTACACCAACGATGCTCCAAATAATAGCATGTGACCAAACACGCGATTGTTTTAAAATGACGGGCTGATCAAAGTCGTTGATCTCACTAGGCGTCTGGCGGGGTTTCTCACGAGGTATGGTAATTGCCGAAGTGAAAATTGCTGAACTTCCTTGCAAAAGCAACTGCCATTCACGCTGAGATTTTGGCACACGCTTCCAAATAAATACTAATCCCCCAGCTGTGAGCAAAAACATGAAACCACCCAGAGGCAAGAAGATAGATCCTTGACGTGGGGCAGCTTCTAAGTAATTTACATGGTAATTTTGGTTTTGAGTTGGGTTTTGAATTGTGTTTTGAGTTGTGTTTGGATTTGGATTTTGAGTTATGTTGTGGCGATCGCTCTGATCAATAAAATCATCTTCAGAGCTAGTTTTAGTATTCGTCACCTTGGGTTGGGGTGTTTGTAGCGCCTTCCAAGTGTCAGTATCAGCAACACCCTCAGTAGCGTTTAATAGTTTCTCTTGCTGAAATTTGATAACTGCTGCTTGAGTAAGTACACCGAATTTACCATCAATTGCGCCATGATAATATCCTAATTTTTGCAGCTGAGTTTGCAGTTGGAAAACAGCTGTGCCTTGACTACCAAATTTCAAGTTCGATTGGTTAATCGACTGATTTGGTGATGAAAAAGCCACCTCAGTACCTTCGAGTTCACTAATGCAATTACTCAAATCAGAGTTTGATTGAGTTGTTGTCTGCTCTTCAAGAGTTTGCTCGCAATGATTACTAGTTGTTTCAGGAGTATTAAGTGACGCTTCTGAACAGTTTGTACAAGCTAGCAGCAACAAAGATGGATCAAGCATGGTTTTTTCTGTGTAAAGGAGGTGTAGAAAGTGGGGAGACAAGGAGGACAAGGGAGACAAGGAGGACAAGGGAGACAAGGGAAGGGGGACAAACAAAATAACTAATGACCCATGACCAATGACCAATGACAAATGACAATTGACAATTGACTATTCTTCTTGTCCTTGTTGTTGATAGAGACAGTAATATCGTCCTTTCATAGCCATGAGTTCGTCATGGGTTCCTTGTTCAGCGATCGCACCCCGATCCATGATGATGATGACATCGGCGTTTTTAACGGTGTTGAGACGGTGGGTGATGAAGAAGACAGTGCGCCCACTAAAGACTTCCATGAGGTTGTGACAGACTTGTTGTTCTGATTGGTAATCTAAGGCGCTGGTGGCTTCATCTAAAATCAGTAGTCGCGGATTTTGCAAAACTGTACGGGCGATCGCGATTCTTTGCCGTTGTCCACCGGAAAGTGCAGAACCCCGTTCCCCCACAATCGTGTTGTAGCCGTTGGGTAGTGCCATGATGAAATCGTGAGCAGCAGCAGCTTTGGCAGCAGCAATAATTTCTTCGGTAGTTGCTTCTGGGCGAATTAGGGCAATATTATCTTGAATTGTCCCTTCAAACAACAGGGTATCCTGTAATACCATTCCAATTTGACGACGCAGGGAATTTAACTCTACTTTTCTAATGTCATAACCATCTATTTGGATTTGCCCTGTTAAAGGTTCGTAGAGTCTGGGTAATAATTTTGTCATTGTACTTTTGCCGGAACCACTTTGTCCAACAATGCCGACAAAAGTACCAGGGGCAATATCAAGATTGATATTAAGCAGTTGCAAAGCATCGTCAGGATTGAAACCAAAGGAAACGCCTGTGTATTTGACTGCGCCTTCAATTTCTGGTAATTGGATATTTTGGCGATCGCTTGGTAATACTTCTGGGGGAGTGTCTAAGACATCAGCAAGACGTTCAATAGACAATGCTACTTCTTGAAAGTTCTGTGAAAGTTGAATCAGACGTAACAGAGGACTGGTAACATAACCAGCAATGATCCGAAAGGCAATTAATTGACCAAGGGTGAGTTGATTAGAAATCACTAAATGAGCGCCTGCCCACAACAACACAAAACTAGAGAATTGATTTAAAAATCCACTGATGGAGTTGGCGGTGCTGGAAGTTTGTACAGTTTTGAATCCAGCGCTGATGTAGCGGGTATAGCGATCGCGCCATTGCCACCGAGATTTTAATTCTATATTCTGAGCTTTGACTGTTTGAATCCCGGTGAGTACCTCAACTAAATAAGATTGAGTATCAGCATAGCGTTCGGCTTTTTTCCGTAATTGTCGCTGCACAATGGGAACCACAAAAGTTGTAAGCATGGCAAACAATGGCACACAAGCCAAAGCAACCAGTGTCAGCACCCAACTATAAAACAGCATGACGGCGATATAAATCACAGAAAACACCGCATCTAGGACTACGGTTAATGCTGTTCCTGTCAAAAAAGAACGAATATTTTCTAATTCATTAATTCGTCCTGCCAATTCTCCGACGCGACGACGCTCAAAGTAACTCAAGGGTAATCGCAACAGATGTTCAATAACTTCTGAACCCAGGCGGATATCAATGCGGTTGGTAGTATCAGCAAATAAATAAGTACGCAGACTCGTTAAGATTGCCTCAAATACTGCGATTACCAGCAAGAAAATCCCCAAAATATCGAGAGTATCGAGGCTTTTTTGCATCAATACATTATCAATGATGATTTGGGTAATAATCGGGTTTGCCAAACCAAATACTTGCACAAAAAACGAAGCAACCAGAACCTCAATCAATACCAAGCGATATTTGTAGATATAAGGCAAAAACCAACGCAGACTAAATTTTTCTGGACGTTCTTCTTCTGGTTTTTCGATCGCCAGGACTTGTCCTGATTGCCCCCAGATTTTACCAAATTCCGCTACTGAATAGTGAGAAATGCCTTTTTCTGGGGCAGCGACCACAATTTCATGTTCTGTGATTTTGTAGAGTAAGGCCAAGTTTTCTTGCCAGTAAATTACTGCTGGCGCACTTAAACGGTTGATAACGTTAACAGGGACTTTGACTAACTGGGCTTGCAAACCCATCATTTCGACAACAGCGCCTGCTACTTGCAGTGATATTTGCTTATGAGATTTAAGTTGATTTGTTAAGACTTTGCGAATTAAGTCACGGCGAAAAGAACCCCCTAAAATGCGATGTAGCATTTGGAAACATGCCAAGGGAGCATCGACAGTACCTTGTCCTGATACGAATATGGTGTCTGGTGGCGCTATATATTCGACAGCAGGATTAGGTGGGTATTCTGGGGCAGGGGAGATTGCTAGAGTGGAAGTATTGTGATTGCGAGATTTCTCTGTATGAGATTTCCAGGGAATACCGATTAAGCGGATTTCGGTTTCACTGTGCCAAATTTTTTGCTGGTTGTGATCTAACTGTAACCGACTACCAATGCTTATTCCGTCGAACATCCCAGCGCTGATTAACCAAAGGTAGTCATCATTCAATTCCTGCAAATTTAGTTTACCTGGTGGTGCATTCACCACCGTTGTTTGTTGCCAAACCTGACGCACTAAGTCTTTTAAATCGGTGGTTGCATCTGCTTGTCGTTGGAGTTCTAAACTCAGGAGTTCAAACACTTCTATGATCTGAGGACGCGATCGCACTGCTTGTTTAAACTCTGGTTGTGTAGCCATTAACTCTAGAAATATTGGTGCGTCTAGAGTAATGGCTATGACTTCGCTAGAGGCGATCGCTGCTTCGCAACTTACCCCACGTATTAATCCTAGCCAACCCAGGAACTCTCCTGGCTCTACGACTGTCAAACTAATTTGAGCAGCCCTACGCTGGTCGTAGCCCAATAGCCGCGCTTGTCCTTGATAAATTACGATTACTTGCGCTGGCATTCTTTCTTTAACCAAAATCCACTGTCCAGTGCGATATTGCAACAGTTGGCATTTCGCTGCAATTGTTTCTAAGGTGGCAAGTGGTAGTTTAGTGAAAGGGGGGGTGTCGGCTAAGAATTTTATGATGTCGGTTTGGGTAATAGCTGGCTTCATCTGAATTTCTCCTAGAAACTCCCACAAAACCTTGTGGCTTATCCACCAACTTTTAGACGTCGGTGGGGTTGGGGGAGAAAAAGTGTAATTTTTCTTGTCTCCTTTGCTCACAACCTCACTTACTGTCCCAAATTTCCACAAAGTCGGCTATCTGGGTTGCCCCTAAAACTGAGATAGTGTCAGTAGTTTATGCTGCCACAACGTCTACATTCTGGTTGGAGGATTGTAGACGCGTTTGCACTTGTTTTTGTATCCAGTTTTCAAATAGTTCATCCAATAACTGCTGCTGCATAGCGTCATCTAATTGTGCAGGTAGTAATTTTTCTAGGCGAATGATGACAAACCACTCGGCTATGGCCCGTGGTTTCCAAAGTTGGCCAGGTTTACTCACAGATAAGATTTGTTGAATGACTGGATGGGGTTGAGACAACGGAACTGGCCCTAATATCCCTGCTGTTTGTGCTTCTGGACCTTGGGAATATTTCTCGGCGGCGCTAGCAAAAGGTTGTTCTCCTTCACAAATCCGAAAATACAATTCCTGGGCTAGTCCTTCGTCTTGGGTACGAATTAGAGAATATACGACTTGATCTAAATTTCCTTTGCGTTGCATAAAGTAAGACTCTAATTTATTGCCCCACATTGCAAGCTGAAATTTTTTGATCAACACCGGGCGAATAGCCAATTCTTGCATAGCTGCTTCTGTTAGCTGGTGCTTTTGCAACCATGCTTGTTTTAACTTTGATGAGGTGAGTTGGTAACGCTGATAAAAGCTGTTAATTGCTGCTTGCTTCTCTAATTCTGTGCAACTGAAACAAGCGATCGCCTCATCTATAACTTTGGCGCGTAATACCTGCG
This sequence comes from Pelatocladus sp. BLCC-F211, assembly GCF_041928655.1. NCBI lineage: Bacteria > Bacillati > Cyanobacteriota > Cyanophyceae > Nostocales > Hapalosiphonaceae > Pelatocladus > Pelatocladus sp. BLCC-F211. The sequence continues at coordinate 50,174 of NZ_JBHFLM010000248.1, forward strand.
GCAACAATTGATAACGATGTAGCAAAGACATTAACTGATCTGCCTGAAGTACTTCGTTACCCACTTGCAAGGTTTGTATCGTCATAATTCCTAGCTTGTGCGATCGGTTTATCTAATGTTTGAAAATTTATTTAAACATCTCACTGAGGTGAGAGGACACAAAAGTCAATCTACAAATAGATAGACCCTGTCTCTATTGGATATACATCAGGTTTTAAGTTGCATCAGGAATTTTTTTTATAAGACTTTGTCAATTTTTTATCCACACTATTGCTTCACTTCACCAAAACATTACATCATATACTGTTTTGCGACTTTTTTGACAAAGACTTATGATTTTTTTTACAGTAAAAACTTTCTCAAAAAATTTTTTTGGGTCAACAAAAATACTTGACAAAGCCATTTTCGCTGCACAGATTAACGAATATATCAAAAGCAAAATATAGCAATCTACTAAAAATGACTCAATTATGTCAAATTTCAATATATAGAAGTATATTAAAAATACCTGTATAAAGTTTATTGTTAGTACCTTGTGACAGTCTTTCAACTGTCACAACAAAAGCGTGAAAAAAGCTACTGTAGCTTTTATTCTGAATGAGTGTGAATGAGTGAACGGTTTCGTAGTCACCACTTTTTGTCGTAGTCGCAACAATCTCGTGAGTTCAACTATCCTGCACGGAAACTGATTTTAGGCGTATATATCTTTTCTGCTTCAAGAATTGCTTCAAAAATTGCATTAGTCACTTGTTCTAAATACACGTGCGTAAATACAAATGACTAATCACAAAACAAATGAGTTACTAGCTTCTGCGTACTAAAAGCAACAGTAGTTGCAAATAATTCTTATTTCAACTCTGTTGATCTTTTTCCCGTAGGTATATCAGGGAATCTACCATTTGGCGTTAATTTGGCGTGAATTAAAGGATTATCATGGGGAATACTCAAGGCACAAACCTAAGTGGGGTTTATGACTCGTCTAGCCAATTACCATTTTTGGATCACTTCAAAACGGCTAGTGACTTGATACCTCAAAATTCCCAAACAGGGGAAAAGCCGCAAGGAATTCAACTCAATCTAGATGAAAATGGCTGGGTAAAATCCTTACCCAACTCAGGAGTCAGTGTTTGGCAGGATCAAGGCTTAGGCACGAAAGATAACTGGTTAGATGCTGGCAAAGGAAACAGCCTATTTTCTCAGACAGAAGACAGACAATTCCTAAGCAACAATGGCAATCAAACACTCAGTGGTGACAATAGAGACGTTCTAACTGGAATCAAAGACAATGGGAGCAAGGATTTCAGCAATTCTGCTGATCAATCTTTAATACAGCCTAGTTCTGATACTCAATCAGAAACTAAAACTTCAGATGTTCTAGGTACGAGTATTGACTTTAGCAAATCTACCCAAGAACCGACTGTTCTAGCAGCGACTAAAGACTCAAGTCAATCCAATGGTTCTCAAAATATCTACTACGTTGCACCCGATGGCAGTGATGATAATCCAGGCACAGTTGAAAAACCTTGGAAAACTGTAAACCATGCGGTGAATGAGACTTCTCCTGTCAAGGCAGGTGACACGATTCTAGTTCAACCCGGAACCTACACAGAACTTATCACCCTTGGGAAATCTGGTGATGGTCAGTTGGGTGACATCACGCTTAAAGCTAATGGTGATGTGACTCTGCGTGACCCCGACCCCAATAATGGCTTTTTCCGGGAAGGAGTGATTCAGTCAGCTGGAAAAGGTAACTGGGTAATTGATGGCTTCCGGATTGAGAACACATCCTGGGCGGGAATTGCTTTGCGTGATGCCTATAACATGACTGTGCAGAACAACCACACCTACGAAACTGGTGCCTCCGGTATCATCGTCATGCCTGATACCTACTATAACGGTGGGGAAGCCGAGGTAACTAGTAAAAATATCAAGGTACTCAACAACACTGTTGAACGAGCTAGTTGGATTTGGAAGGGTAACGCTTCTAAAGAAGGCAATATCAACGATGGTTTTGACCTCAACACTGGAACACAGGAATCATTAAGTATCTGGGGCGTTGATGGTTTCGAGGTGGCTAATAACACTGTTAAAGAAGGCAACCGCGAAGGTATTGATATCAAAACTGGTTCCCGCAATGGTTCTGTTCACAACAATACTGTTACTGATCAAGCCTTAGTTAGCGGAACACCTGATGGTTACAGTGGTGGTCCTGGTCTCTATATTGAAGGCAACCGTGCTGATATGTTCAACATTGATGTTTACAACAATGTTGTTGCCAATAACACTGCTGGTGGACTTGTGATTACAGATGAAGTTCCCAATCAAGGGGATGTGTCTGGTATCCGTGTCTACAACAACATTGTTTTTGGCAATGGTAAAGACGGGGTAAATAGTGGTCAAGGAATTGGTGTCAGCAGTAATGTTAGTGATGTTCAAATCGTCAACAATACAGTTGATGGCAATGTTCAAGGTTTCTTGATAGATGGCTCTGATAACTATGGCGGTTATCGACCTCGTGACATTCTAGTTCGCAACAATATCTTCGCTAATAGTAGTTATCGTAATGGGTTCGTTGAAGATGCTGACAATGTGACCTTAGACCACAACTTATTCACGAATAAGTTTGCAAAAGGCTATGAAACCGGCAATGGAGTGAATAATTTGAAAGCTGAGAACAACACTCAGGCTGATTCGATTGGATTTGCTGATTTAAATGGCAAGAATTTCCAACTCACATCAAATTCGCCAGCAATTGATACTGGTTCCGCAGAAATTGGTGATTACGCAAAGCTGGATTACGACGCTAAACAACGTGGTCAAGGTCAAGGTACTGATATTGGTGCTTATGAGTTCCAGTCTTAGTAATGACACGTTCACTAAGCTAAAACCTTTACGCTTGGCTGGGTGTAAGGGTGTAGGGGTGTAGGGGAAATAACTAGGTTGGCAATCTGCTGTACAAGGAGGTTTAGGTAGTAAGCTTCTCCCCCTACACCCTGACACCCTCATACCCCTAAACCCAGTCACTACATATTCCAGGGAATCTACCATTTGGCGTTCATTAAAGGATAGTCATGGCGAATAATCTCGGCACAAATCTAAGTGGAGTTTCTTACTGGTCTAGCCAATTACCATTCTTGGATCACTTCAAAACGGCTAGTAACTGGATGCCTCAAAATTTCAAAACAGGTGAAAAGCCACAAGGAATTCAACTGAATCTAGATGAAAATGGCTGGTTAAAATCCTTACCAAAATCAGGAGAGAGTAATTATGATAGCGTTCAAACTCTGGTCAATCTGATCTCTCCCACGCCAGGAGTCAAAGAAAACTACCCTAGTGGTAAATACGTTGTTTTGTACGACGGTGAAGGCAAGTTAGAGTATGGGGCAGATGCCAAACTAGATACAGCTGCTTCTAAACCTGGTCGTGATGTGATTGATCTCACACCTTCTAGCAAGGGTATGTCTATATGGCTTACCCAAACAGATCCTAAAGGTACGGGAAATTATCTTCGCAACATTCATCTTGTACCGGAAACCGAGGAAAAAAACTACAAGACTCAGGTATTTAATCCTACCTTTGTCAATAAAATTGACAATTTTTCTACCCTCCGGTTTATGGATTGGATGGGTACTAACAACTCTCAACAGAGTGATTGGAAAAATCGACCGACAGTTGATACTTCTAATTACATTTACTCTAATAAGGGTGTGCCTGTAGAAGTGATGGTTGATTTGGCTAATCGAACCGGGGCTAATCCTTGGTTCAATATGCCTCACCAAGCATCGGATGAGTACATTGCCAACTTTGCCAAAGTTGTCAAAGAAAAACTCAACCCAAACCTGAAGGCTTATGTAGAATATTCCAACGAAGTGTGGAATGGGGTTTTTGGTCAACATCAATGGGCGCAAGACCAAGGGAAAAAGCTGGGTGGTGACTGGACAGACTGGCACAGTCGCCGTACAGAAGAGATGGGTGATATCTGGGATAAAGCTTTTGGTCAAGATAGCAATCGAGTAGTCACGGTACTCGGCGCTCAGAATGGTAATTTACAGTTGACTGATCAACTGATGCAGAAGGTGAAGGCGTATGATCCAAATTCTACAGTGGATGCGATCGCCATTGCCCCTTACCTGGGAATATTTGTGACTCCTGGTAAACAAGATTGGACAACCGCAGAAGCAGAAGTAGAAGGCTGGACAAAAGAATCAGATGGAGGTTTGAACAAAGTCTTTGACTACTTGCACAACACAGAACTACCTAAACAACTAGACAACATCAGCCAACAGTCAGAACAGGCTAAGAAATATGGTCTTGATTTAGTTGGCTATGAAGGCGGACAGCATCTTACAGGTCTTAGCGGATCAGAAAATAATGATGCGATCACGGATTTATTCATCAAGGCTAACCGTGATCCACGCATGGGTGAGTTGTATAGAGAATATCTCCAAGGTTGGGATCAGCTAACTAACGGTAGTGAATTAGTGATTTACAATGACATCACCACACCGACTAAATGGGGTGCTTGGGGTGCCTTAGAACACGTCAATCAATCTACTTCTCCGAAATGGGAGGCAGAACAAGACTTTATTAAGAGTAAGGCAGAAGTCAAAGGATATAGGCACGATCGCCTTGACAATGGTGATGGTATCGATATCCTTCTTGGTGATGCTGGAGGCGATCGCTTTATCTATGAAGATTTGCAAAATCAAGGTAATACCATTACCGATTTTGACACTAATCAAGATGCGATCGACTTGCGTCAAATTATGTCTGATTCAGCTTACACAAGCCCAAATCAATTTTCTGACTACCTGGAATTCAAACAAGTTGGTGCTGATACAGCCGTTCGCCTAGACATGGATGGAAATCAACAATCCGGCGGTTTCGAGAATTTCATCATGTTGCCAAACGTTGATGCATCAAGCTTAAAACCCAGTAACTTTGTTCTCAGTTCGTAGGGATCTCCTTCAAAGCATAGTTTTCTTTGTGTCTTTGTGTCTTAGTGGTTAAATACAGATTTATTTTTCACCACAAAGACACCAAGACACCAAGTCGCATCATAAGTGGGGTCAATACAAAAAATCTATTTTGAAAACACCGAGGACAGTCATAAATGGCTTCAAACAACACGACATTTGAACAACAGGTTGTTGAACTAACTAACCAAGAACGAGCGAAGAATAATCTTCCTGCTTTGAAAGAGAATGCTGAACTCAACTATGTTGCTGACGAATATGCTAAACAGATGTCAGAACGTCGTGTTTTAAGTCATACAGGAGCAGATGGTTCTTTACCATGGGAGCGAGCTGAGGATATTGGTTATGAAGCGAAAACCATGGGAGAGAACATAGGCGCAGGTCAAACAACTCCTGAACAGGTGGTTCAAGATTGGATGAACAGTCCTGGACACCGGGAAAATATTCTCAATCCCAAATATACTGAAATCGGCACTGGTTTCCATAACAATTATTGGAGTCAGGAATTTGGTAGTGGTGATCTTAATCCTATTAGCAAGATACCAAACCCTCCATCTTCCGAGTTTTCTACATCTTCTGAACCAACACTTCAAGTAAATACTAATGATAGCCTCATCGGTGATCCAGGAGAAGATAAGTTGGCTGCTGGTGTTGTAGGCGATCGCTTGATGGATAACAATACACAAAATAAAGAAGATATCACTACTGATTTTGCTCCCAATCAATATGGAAGCGACTTACGTCAAATTTTGACTGACCAAGCTCATAGTAGTCCTAATCAATTCTCTGATTACCTCAAACCCCAACAAATTGGTGCTGATTCGATTGGTCGTCCGGACGCATTTGAGCATACAAAATTTGCTGGGTTTGATCATTCTTATTCTTCTGTGATGCCAAACTTAGATGCTTCTGAAGTTAATATTCACCCTTGTCTTCTTAGCGTCTTGGTGGTAAAAAGATAATTTTTTCAACACCAAGACACTAAGACGCCAAGAAATTTTCGAGTCAATCGGGTGAAGATATTTGCTCAGTATTCAGATGATTAAGTGACCAACGGTGATCAACATTCATAGATGAACACTGACAAATTTCTTCTAAATGTTTTTGTTGAACAGCAGCTTTGCGGAGAGTAATGATTAGCTGATTCACTTGATTTCGCAGTTCTGGATTATTACTCACTGCTAACATTGTTTGTCTTTCTAGTAGTTGCAGTATGAGTTCATAATGGATGGGTGAAGGTAGAGGAATTTGCTCCATGAAGTTTATTTTTAATTGTACCTTTTGATTTCAAATCCAAGACTGTGTGTTAATCAGCGAATTGTTACATAGACGACAAAGATTTGCTTGAATCCTGTTTTTACTAAGATAATTAAGCTTTGGTGAACAGATTAGCGATCGCTAATTTTGGATCTGGTTGTTTGACTAATGATTCACCAATGAGTACGGCAGAAGCTCCTGCTTGTTCTACTACATTTAGATCATCTGGGGTATGTAATCCTGACTCACTTACAACAAGAATGTTCCGTTCCTGTAAGTCTTTACCTCTTGCTAATAAAACTTGACAAGTGGTTTGTAAATCAACAGAAAAATCTTCGAGGTTGCGGTTATTAATTCCTATCAAAGAAACACCATCTAGAGTCAATACACGGTCAAGTTCTGTAAGAGTATGGACTTCAATTAATGCTGTCATATTGAGAGCATTGGCAATCTTGACAAAGTATTGTAAATCTTGATCGCTGAGGATAGCTGCAATGAGCAAAACTGCATCTGCTCCAAGAATACGGGCTAGATACATTTGATAGGGATAAATAATAAATTCTTTACATAATAAAGGTAAATCGACAGCAACGCGAATTTTAGCTAAATTATCAAAGCTACCTTGAAAAAACTTTTCATCCGTTAACACTGAAATGCAACTAGCACCAGCTTGTTGATATTGCAAAGCGATCGCCACTGGGTCAAAATCTTCTCTGATTACACCTTTGCTGGGAGAAGCTTTTTTGACTTCAGCAATCAAAGCTGGTTTAGTTTTACCATTTCGCAGTGCTGCCACAAAATCGCGAGTTGGGGGTGCAGTTAAAGCTTGCTTTTGCAACTCCTTTAGGGGTTGCTTTTCGCGCATTTGGTCTACTTCTTCTTCTTTTTGCCAAACAATTTTTTCTAAGATATTCATTGGTTCAGCATCATGAGTAGCAACCTGATATCTTAAGCTAGACACTGCAACACTTGGGTTTGGTGGACGGCGACGGATTTGCATAGTAGGAATCGGGGATAAGGGATCGGGGATCGGGGATTGGGGATTGGGGAAAAGGGGATTGGGGATTGGGGAAAAGGGGATTGGGGAAAAGGGGATTGGGGATTGGGGATTGGGGATTGGGGATTGGGGATTGGGGAAAAGGGGATTGGGGATTGGGGATTGAAGAAAGGGAAAAGGGACTCGAAACTAGGTATTAAGGATTGAGGACCAGGAACTAGGAACTAGGAACTAGGAACTAAATTATTTCCTGATCCCCGATCCCTGATCCCCGATCCCTAACTGGCTGCTCGTTTATAAGCTTCGTCTAGGACTTCTGAGAGTGTGGGGTGGGCGTGAACTAGATGGGCGAGGGTGTGGACAGATTGACGGTTGGCGATCGCGGCTGAGGCTTCGTGGATGAGGTCGGAGGCGTGCATTCCAAAAATATGGACTCCTAGAACTTCACCGGTGTCTTTACGATAAATTACTTTTGCCATACCATCGGCTTCGCCTTCTGCCAAGGCTTTAGAATTACCTTTGAAGTAACTTTTTGCCACTGCGACTTCAAAACCTTCGGTGGTGGCTTTTTCCTTGGCTTGTGCTTCGGTCATCCCGACATAGCTAACTTCTGGGTGAGTGAAAGCGGCTGCGGGGATACTTAGATAGTCTACCTGTTTATGTCTACCGCAGATATTTTCTACTGCTACAATACCCTGAGCAGAAGCAGCGTGGGCTAGCATCATTTTGCCGGTAGCATCACCAATTGCCCACAAATGTGGAACGGGTTCGCCTCCACTTAACACAGCCATGGTGTCATTGACGGGAATAAAATTCCTGCGGTCTAACTCTACACCGATTGATTCTAAACCGAGATTTTGAGTAGCTGGGATGCGTCCGGTTGCTACTAAACAAGCATCAACTTCTAGCACATCTACATCTTCTTTGGTTTTGAAGTTGGCTAATTCAATCACCACTGGTGAACCTGGGATGACTCTTTTGGCGTATATCCCCACATGAGTTTCAATATCGCGGGGAGTAATTAGCACCCGTTCGGCAAGTTTGGCAATATCACGATCAAATCCTGGCATTAATTGATCGAGTGCTTCGATCATGGTGATTTCGCAGCCCAAAGCCGAGTAAACGTCCGAAAATTCCAAGCCAATGTAACCACTACCAATAATTGCTACCCAATCTGGCAATGACTCTAATTTTACACCTTGGTCGCTGGTAAATACTGTTTTACCGTCTACTTCAATGCCAGGAGGGACGAAGGGAACGGAACCAGGAGAAAGAATAATATCTTTGGCAGTGATTGTTTTTTCACCACTATCTGTAATTACACTTACTTTTTGAGTGCCTGCGATTTTGCCCCAACCTCGAATAATATCAACGCTCAAACGTTTGAGGCTGTTGGTTAAGTCGCCTTGAATTTTTGCGACAAGATTGTTAGCGTGGTTGGCGATCGCTTGTCGCTCAAATTGTACACCTGCGACTTGAATTCCCAACGCTTTCAGGTGATGGGCGTCTCTTAGTTCCCGTACACGTCCAGAGGCTGCTAGCAATGCCTTAGAAGGAATGCAGCCTCGGTTGACACAGGTTCCCCCCATATCAGCCGCTTCAATGATCGCTGTCTTCAAACCACAGCTAACGGCGTGCAAGGCAGCTCCATGTCCGCCTACTCCAGCGCCGATAATCACTAAATCATAATCAAATCCTTGACTCACGTTAGTTTCCCCGTGTGCATTGCCCTATATATTTTTAAACTGACCAAGCAATCAGTGCAAGTTTCTTTAATTTTAGGTCGTTGGGGGGGATTGGGGACAAGGAGGAGAAGGGGGACAAGGGGGAAACGCAAAATCACTAAAAAGCCTTATGACGAATAACAAATGACAAATGACTATTGTACAGACGCGATTAATCGCGTCTCTTACCTAACTTAATTATTTTTCTGATTATTTCTTAAATATTTATTCCTGAAGATAGAGTCATTGTTATTTATTTATTTCTAGGGAAAGATTGGCTATTTTTTTAGAAAATTAGAGAATAATCATGCAAGGATTCACTAACTTAAATAAACTTAAGTATTATGGCGAAGCCAATTGAATTTAATCTATTTGCCCCATATAACAAAGCAGCAGCTTTAATTGGTTCTTTTTCTGATTGGCAAGAAATTCCAATGGAGAAAGGTGAGGATGGTTATTTCCGTACCACAGTTGAATTAGAGGATGGAGATTATCAATATAAATTTCGTGTACAGTCAAAATCATGGTTTTTTGAAGAAGACCAATGGGTTGATGTTACAGATCCTTATGCAATAGATATAGATGAATTAAGTGGTCAAGATAACGGTATTGTACATATCAAAGATGGAGAAAGAATAGTTGATACTTATGTTTGGCAGCACGATGATAAACCTTTACCTGCTGACCATGAGTTAGTAATTTATGAATTACATGTTGGTGACTTTTCTGGTGGTGAAGATGATCCTTACGCACGCGGAAAGTATAAGCATGTAGTTGAAAAATTAGATTATCTCTGTGAATTGGGTATTAATGCTATTGAGTTAATGCCTGTGAAAGAATATCCAGGTGATCATAGCTGGGGTTACAATCCCCGCTATTTTTTTGCCACAGAATCAAGTTATGGTCCGACATCTGGTTTAAAGAATCTGATTGATGAGTGTCATGCTAGAGGAATTCGCGTGATTATGGATGGGATTTATAATCACTCAGAAGCATCTAGTCCATTAACTCAAATTGATCACGATTACTGGTATCATCATTCTCCACGTGACCCTGATAATAGCTGGGGTCCTGAGTTTAATTACGAATTCTATGATGAAAATTTAGAGACTTATCCTGCACGAAAATTTATCGGTGATACAATCCGTTTTTGGATTGAAGAATATCATCTTGATGGTATTCGCTATGATGCAGCGCGTCAAATTGCGAATTACGACTTCATGCACTGGATTGTACAAGAAGCTAAGAAAACTGCTGGTGCAAAACCTTTTTATAATGTTGCCGAATATATTCCTGAAACTACCAGCGTCACCAATGTCGATGGTCCAATGGATGGTTGCTGGCATGATAGTTTCTATCACTGTATTAAGGAACATATTTGTGGTGAAACATTTGATTTAGAACGACTCAAAGATGTTATTGACTGTAAGCGTCAAGGCTTTATGGGCGCTACAAATGTTGTCAATTATGTGACAAATCATGACCATAATCATTTGATGGTTGATTTAGGCGATCGCAACATTTTTGATGAGGAAGCCTTCCGAAGAATTAAGCTTGGTGTTGCAATTTTAATGACGGCTGTTGGTGTACCTTTAGTTTGGATGGGTGAAGAGTTTGGTGAGTACAAACCTAAGACTCCAGAATCAGCAAAAATTGACTGGAAACTACTAGGTAATGATTTGAATCGCGGTTTATTTGAGTACTACAAAGGTTTAATTAGCCTGCGTAAACAAAATCATGCTCTTTACACAGAAAATATTGACTTTATCCATGAAAATCCAGAGGCAAAAATATTAGCTTATAGTCGCTGGAATGATGAAGGTTCCCGTGTGGTTGTGATCACTAATTTCTCGGAAAATTTCTTAGCTGGTTATCACGTTCCTAATTTTCCCAACGGTGGAAAATGGCACGAATGGACAGGAAACTATGATGTCGAAGCTGGCGATGATGGGATTATGATTGATATTGGTCCTTACGAAGCAAAAGTGTTTGTTTGGCACTAAGAGATAGTTTGCTGTCTGAGTGGTGAAAATTTGCTAACCACCAAGACTATAAAACACAAAGTGAATGCGATCGCGATTTTTACCTGAACTAAAAGTCGCGATCGCTTTTTTGTGGACGTGAGTGCGATCGCTTCATAAAATTGATCAGAACACTTGATTATAATTAGCGAACGCTTCTTGCAAGTCTTCCTAGAAGATTTATTTTTTCATGAAAAAGCACAAAAATCAATTTAGCCACTTCACAGCCATCGAAAGAGTTTATCTATCAGTACCGACAAATTTTTTATTAGATAAAAATCTGCTTCAAGGTAAAGTCCTAGACTTTGGTTGTGGCTTTGGCAATGATGTTAAATTATTGCGAAAAAAAGGATTTGATATTACAGGTTATGATCCTTATTATTTTCCCCAATATCCGACAGATAAATTTGACACAATAATTTGCATTTATGTTTTAAATGTTTTATTTTCTGAAGAACAAGCAAGTGTTCTCATGGAAATTTCACATTTATTAAAACCGGGGGGCAAAGCTTATTATGCAGTGAGAAGAGATATCAAAAAAGAAGGTTTTCGAGAACATTATATCCACAAAAAACCTACATATCAATGTATTGTTAAACTTCCTTTTCAATCAATTCAGTTAGATGAATCTTACGAAATTTATGAGTACAAGCATTATAATCTCCAGAGAAATTCTTCTAATAATTGCATATTTTGTAATCCTTACAAACACCTCACAGTATTAACTGAGTCAGCAACAGCCTATGCAATGTTTGATGGTTATCCTGTGAGTAAAGGTCATGTTTTAATTATCCCAAAACGCCATGTGAGTAATTATTTTGAGCTACCATTTAAAGAGCAATCTGCTTGTTGGCTGATGGTTAATAAAGTGCAAGCAATTCTCAACCAAGAATTTGCACCCGACGGTTTCAATGTAGGAATGAACATCAACCGAGATGCAGGTCAAAATATGATGCACGCCAGTATTCATATTATTCCACGCTATAAAGGTGATACTGTTGGTGCTAAAGGTGGCATCAGAAATGTGATTCCGAGAAAAAACAGTTTGTAGTTTGCGATCGCTTTTTGTGTGGACAAACTCTTGGATGTTGTTAGCACTTGCGTTAAAACAGATTGCAGCAGCTATTGCACCAGATGGGTGATCGCGCCGACAACAAGGGCATAAAAATATATCTCTTCCTACACCCCTACGCTCTTACAACCCTACACTTCTACACCCCGTTTGCTCTTGCTTAACAGCCAGAAATGGACAATTTGTGCTAAAATTGTAACAAATTATGGCAATTATTCAAGCTTAGTTTGTAATAATCTTGCTTATTTCCGCTTTAATCGCTAAAACTAGCCATTATTGGAGTTTTTTAGGCTATGACAACCTCTCAGGAGAGGATTATCCCTACAGATCTGCGAAACGAAATGTCCAGGTCTTACCTGGAGTATGCCATGAGCGTCATTGTTGGACGGGCGCTACCAGATGCCAGGGATGGTCTGAAACCTGTCCATCGGCGTATCCTCTACGCTATGCATGAGTTGGGGTTGACCTCAGACCGTCCCTTCCGTAAATGTGCGCGTGTTGTAGGGGAAGTTTTGGGTAAATATCACCCCCACGGCGACACAGCAGTGTATGATGCCTTGGTACGGATGGCGCAGGATTTTTCCATGCGATCGCCTTTAATTGCAGGGCATGGTAATTTTGGCTCTGTAGATAACGATCCTCCGGCGGCCATGCGTTACACCGAATGCCGCTTGCAAGCTTTGACTAGCGATGCTCTACTCCAAGATATCGAATCAGAAACCGTAGATTTTGCCGACAACTTCGACGGTTCGCAGCAAGAACCGACCGTGTTACCCGCACGATTACCACAGTTGTTATTAAATGGTTCTTCAGGGATCGCTGTCGGGATGGCTACCAACATCCCGCCCCATAATTTGGGTGAATTGATTGATGGGTTAGTAGCAGTGATACATAATCCAGAAATAACTGATACCCAATTAATGCAGTATATCCACGGGCCTGACTTTCCCACGGGCGCTCACATTCTTGGTACTGCGGCGATTAAAGAAGCTTACACCACTGGACGCGGTTCTATAACGATGCGTGGTGTAGCAAATATTGAAACTATCGAAATGCGGGGACGCCCAGAAAGGGAAGCAATTATCGTCACCGAGTTACCCTATCAAACCAACAAAGCAGCATTAATTGAGAAAATCGCTGAGTTGGTAAACGACAAGCGCATCGAGGGAATTGCTGACATCCGAGATGAAAGCGATCGCGATGGGATGCGAATTGTGATCGAACTCAAGCGCGACGCCTATCCCCGTGTAGTTCTGAACAATCTCTACAAGCAAACGCCCCTGCAAGCTAATTTTGGGGCAAATATGCTGGCGTTGGTCAACGGTGAACCCCAAATCCTCACCATCAAGCAGTTTCTACAAGTATTTCTGGATTTTCGTATCGAAGCGATCACCAGACGCACCCAGTACGAACTGCGGAAAGCTGAAGAACGTGACCATCTCTTGCAAGGGTTATTAATTGCCCTATCTCACCTCGATGAAATTATTGCTTTAATTCGCCACGCTGCGGATACACCAACAGCCAAAGGAGAATTAATCACAACTTACGGACTATCAGAAGTGCAAGCAGATGCAATTTTACAAATGCAACTGCGACGCTTAACAGCCCTAGAAGCAGATAAAATCAGCCAAGAACACGAAGCATTACAAGCTCAAATCGCCGACTTGCAAGATATTTTGGCAAAGCGTGAACGGATACTGCAAATTATCGAAACCGAAATCCAGTATCTCAAAACTAAATTTGCTACACCTCGGCGGACGTTAATTACTCACGGCGAAGGCGACTTAGAAGACATAGACTTGATCGCCAACGAAAAAGCGATCATTTTAATCACCGAGCAAGGTTATATCAAACGGATGCCCGTTAACACCTTTGAGGCCCAAAACCGTGCCACCAGAGGTAAAGCGGCTGCCAAAGTCAAAGACGATGATGGCGTCGAACATTTCTTGACATGCTGTGACCACGATAGCCTGTTATTCTTTAGCGATCGCGGTGTGGTTTACAGCCTCAAAGCCTACCAAATTCCCGTAAGTTCCCGTACCAGTCGCGGCACAGCGATTGTGCAGATGTTGCCAATTCCCAAAGAAGAAAAAATTACCTCCATCGTACCCGTCAGTGAGTTTACCAGCGATGAGTATTTGGTCATGCTCACCAAAGGTGGCAACATCAAGAAAACCGTATTGGAAGCTTTTAGTCATATTCGTGCCAACGGCTTAATTGCCATTTCCCTAGAAGAAGGCGATCAACTGCGTTGGGTACGACGGGCAAAAGTCGAAGACAGCGTGATCATTGGTTCCCGTCAAGGTATGGCGATTCACTTCCGTTGTAACCATGAACAACTGCGTCCTCTCGGTCGTGCTACTCGTGGTGTGAAATCCATGAAACTCAAGGCTAAAGATGAATTGGTAGGAATGGATATTCTACCCGCAGCCGTTCTAGATAATTTGGCCCCAGTCTCAGAAGCAGAAATCGAAGCAATCGAAACCGAAGCAATCGAAACTGAAGCAATCGAAACCGAAGCAATCGAAACCGAAGCAATCGAAACCGAAGAAACCACAGAAGTACCAGGTAACGCCTATCAAGGGCCGTGGGTACTGGTAATTACAATTGGAGGTTACGGTAAACGCGTACCCGTTGCCCAGTTCCGCTTGCAAAATCGGGCTGGTCAAGGTTTAATGGCAACCAAATTCAAAAACCGCAAAATCAAAGACCAACTAGCCAACTTACACATTGTCAATAACGACGATGAAATTATGATGGTTACAAGTCGCGGTATCATCATCAGACAGGCAGTAAATGCAATTTCCGTCCAATCCCGTTCTGCCACAGGGGTACGTGTACAACGTCTAGACGAAGATGATGTAATTACAGGAGTAGCGATCGTTCCCCCCGATACTGGTGATGCGACAGAACCAGAGTAATAAAAGATACGGGGACACAGAGACGCGGGGACGAGGAGAAACCTTTACTCTCCGTGTCAGCTCCTCTTTGCTTTTGCGTTTCGTGATCGCCGCCTTGAGCGGTATTTTGATGGGGCTGACCGTCGCCCCCGTCAATGCTTGGTTTTTAGCATGGTTCGCCTTAGCACCGCTATGGGTGTTAGTCATTAAAAATGAAAAATTAAAGATTAAAAATGACTTGCAAAACCCTTCATCTTTAATCTTTAATTCTCAATTTTTCATAGGTTTAGCTTGGGGTATTGGTTATCACGGTTTAGCCCTATCTTGGATCACAGGAATTCACCCCATGACTTGGATGGGGGTTCCTTGGTTAGCAAGTTTGGGAATAGCTGTTTTTTGTTGGGTATTTATCACTCTCTGGGGTGCTGCATCTGTGGCAATGTGGGCAACAGGGATGAGAATTATTTGTTATTCTATGCCACAACCCTACGCTCGTGTTCTCATTGGTACTGCCTTGTGGTGTGGTATCGAGACTATCTTGAGTTGGGGGGCTTTGTTCTGGAGTTCTATTTCATACACACAAAGCCCGTATAATCTGGTAATTTTGCATCTTGGTCAACTTTCCGGTCCCTATGCCGTAACAGCTGCGATCGTCGCCGTCAATGGACTGATTGCTGAAGCTTTTATCAACCGCGATACACGCGAATCCGGTTGGCGATTCGTGAATAAATATTTAATTACCGCCGCGGGTTTGTTAATTACCGTACACTTAACTGGTTTTGTTTTATACACCCGTCCTCTAGTTCAACCGCCAGCCGCAGCCCTGAAGGTCGGAATTATTCAAGGTAACATTCCTAACCAAATAAAACTTTATCCAGAAGGCTTGCGTCGGGCTTTAGAAGGCTATACTACTGGGTATCTAAACTTAGCAGACCAAAAAGTAGACGCTGTACTGACGCCAGAAGGGGCTTTACCTTTCTTTGAGCGTAATCTTATACGTAGTTCCTTGGTGGCGGCGGTGCGATCGCAAGGGGTGGTAGCTTGGATTGGCGGTTTTGGACAAAAGGGAAAAAGTTATACAAATAGCTTGCTAACTGTCACAGGAGATGGTAGGGTTTTCAGCCGTTACGACAAGGCGAAGTTAGTACCCATTGGTGAATATGTGCCGTTTGAAGAACTTTTAGGTGGGATTATTAGTCGCTTGTCACCACTGGATGAACACCAAGTTCCTGGTTCACCAAATCAAATTTTTAACACGCCTTTTGGTCGTGCGATCGCAGGTATTTGTTACGAATCTGCTTTTCCCGAAGTATTTCGCTATCAAGCTCAAGCAGGCGGACAGTTTATTCTCAGTTCATCAAATGATGCTCATTACAGTGCATCAATGCCAGCACAGCATCATGCCCAGGATATCATGCGGGCAATTGAAACTGATAGATGGGCAGTACGGGCGACAAATACAGGATATTCAGCTTTTGTAGATCCCCACGGGAGAACAAAATGGATATCGGGACATAATACTTACGAGATTCACGCTGAAACGATTTATCGTCGCCAGACACAGACTTTATATGTGCGTTGGGGTGATTGGTTGACGCCGTTGTTATTAGTATTAGCTGGAGGAATATGGCTGGTCAATTTTTTGACTGTCCAACTCTCACGCAAGCAGGAGTTGAACTAGCAGTAGGGGGGTCAGGGTAAATTGCTAAAGTATGATATTGGGGAGCGCCAGTATCATAGACAATTTCAAAGGTGTATAACTTGTTTTTCCCGCTTCCTTCAGTAACTACTGTTAAAAGTGTTTTATTAGTGTTAGGTAGACCAGGAATATTTATTTTCTCAATTCGTCTGAGTTGAATTACATGTGCTGCGGAGTTTTTACAATCTCCGGTGTTGTTATTGCGGTCTGGACCAAACTGCATACACATTGGCCCATCAAAATCCATTGTCACCTGGGATGGGTCATTTAACCAAACTTTTTTAATTGTTTCTCCAGATGGAATAAAACTTAAATTTGTCCCTTGCTGAAACCAGACGTTGACAGTAGGTGTTGCTCCTCCTAAACCTTGCGCTTGACAAGAAAATATAGAACGGAGAACAGCATTATTAGCTAAAGCACGACCTGCTACCATGATGATTGCAGCAGAAAAAATTAGAGAAGCTAGAGTTAATAAATAAGAATTTTTTGGGGGTTTGAATTGTAGGTTAATGTGATGTTTCATATCATGTCCACTTGAACACTTATACTACAATACGCTTGGTGTTAAGGATTTTTGGTACAGAAAATTGGTCTGTAGAGACGCGAAATTACCCTGCGGGATCTTGGGGCTTAATTGAAGCGTATTGACTTATACTATCCATTGAGGTCGGTAAGTGGTAAAAAAACAAATGATCGCTAATTTCTTGATGTTACAAGAAAGCGGATTTATCTGTGGGAGCAATCCAAAATCTAAGATCCAAAATCCAAAATTGTTTGACGACCCACTTAATATTAAAGCTGCATGGTTTGATTGATATATATTTCTATTTCTTTTCCGGCTGGTAAAAACCAAATATTAGTGCGTTGCATTGCTTGAGAGATCGCCTGTTGATTACGCTGGGTAATTTGGGGAACTACTGTTCTCACACCACCCTCCAAAATTCCAGCTAAGAGATTGCGTCGGGGATTGCTGTTGGTAACAACAGTACCTGTAGAAGTGGTAGTAACTTGCGATTCTGTACGATTAAACAATTCTGCGGCTTTACCAATCCCCCCCAATACGAATTGTTGAGCATCAATCATGCTAGTGGATGTTCCTTTCTTATATTGGTTAGCAACTAGAGGTTTACCTGCTGAGGCACGAATGAGGATGGCGTTTTGTGGTAAGCTTTGCTCTATCAAGTTGCCATTGTTTTCCCTAACTACTTTGACTACATCTAACTGCACCAAACCTTGTTCAGAAATAGAACTAACTTGAGTCAATAACTCAGTTTTTTCTGGTAATACAACCTCACCATTTGTTGATTTTAATGGTTCTTTTAAGCGAACTACAAAGACATTTTGAGGACTGTTATCTTTCTTATTATTGTTTGTCGCTCTACTAGTTTCTCCAAAGACAGCAGTAGCTAATACAGCTTTTACACTAGTTCCTACTCTTACAGACTTTGGACTATTTGATTGTGCTTGACTAACAATAGAACTTGGTGGTTCTGGCGTATTATCCTGGGATTGAGAGTTGGCCGTTTGTGGCAGAATTTGAGTATTTTGTACAGGTACAGGTACAGAAGTTGGACGATTTACATTGGTATTATTAGGTGTAGCAACAGCTAAAACTTGACCATAGCTACCCAATTTCGATAATCTTGCCCATTCCTGCAATGGATCTGGTGTGGGTTGGGGAGTGAATTGAACTGTTGGTTGAGTTTCTGGTGTGGGAACTACAGGTAGCGGTGAAGTAGATTGTGGTGGAGTTTGGGGTACTGTGACGATCCGCGTTACTACCCTTGGCGGCATGTAAACTGTTTTTGTAGGTGTAGGTGTTTTTTGCAAAGCAATTTTGGCTCTGTTATCTCTGGAATTTGCTACCTGAGAAGTTGGTTGTGCTGGTGTGACTTTTTGAGTTCTTAGCTGTTGCTGTGCTAATTTCACTGCTTGCGCTTGTTCAGCTAAGGCTAATTTTGTTTTTAAAGTCTCTACTTCTCCTTCTAGTTGTTGTAGGCGCGTCTCAGTAGTTGTTTGCGGCGTTTTTGGTGAAACTATATTAGTTTTTCTGGGTTTTTGATTGCTAGTACTCATCAGCTGTGACAAAAAAGCACCAGCCACTAAAACTAAAGCAAAAGTGGTAGTCCCTACCAAGGCTAATTTAGCAAAAGGATTTGATGAGAAGGCCTGCTTAGTGGAAGCTTCTGGCGCTGGGGAAGGTGAAGATGGCTGTGGTAAGTTGACTGCATCTTCTTCTGTTTCTGTTTGTGTTTCAATGGTTGGAGACTCCTCCTCAAAGCCAACCAATTTTGCCATTTGCAGTTCCCAATCAGATAATCCTAGTTCCGGTTGGTAATTCTCATTAATCGGAGTATCTATATTTTCTGGATGAGTTTCTGAAGGAATAGAATATCGAGTCATAATAAAGCTTTTGTTTGATCAGGAGCAGTTTTTATCTTTGATGTCGCATATATTGTAGATTTCTAGTCTAGCTTCACCGATCCGGTAAGCTGCTATATGCCAGGATAGTGGTAGATCAGGTAATGTTGCTTTTTGATTATCTATTGCTTGGATTAAGATTTGTTTATTGAATGCGATCGCTTTCCCTAATCTATCAGAATTGTTAAATATTAATTGATTCCCTTGTAACTCTACTTTCCACTTGCCATTAGCAATTTTTACAGGTTGAGAAATTCTTTGAATAATAAAAACACTTTCAGCACCGCGATTCGCAAATTGGTTTACTGTATTCGGATTAATAATCTCGGATTGAAATTTTTGCTTGACTTCATTTGTTAAAAGCTCTGAACTAATTTCCCATATTGTTTCCGGCGACTGTTGTTGAGACCAGGTTAGCATTAAGGTCATTGTTTCACCGACGAAACGCCGGATGGTGTCTGGATATCGTTCTAAATTTTGCCTGGGGTCTGCTGTGATCGCACTACCATCAGCAAGTTGTACTAAACTTTGAGGAGTTAATTGCTTACTTAGCTGCTGCAACATCGAACCGTGGAACATTAGTATGAGCAATGCAAAGATATTTAAACCAAAAGTTCCAACAGCAAACAATGGTAATATACTACTTTTCTTTTTATTTTCTTGTTTAAGTAACTGCATGAGTTAATTCTATAAAATGAAATTCCATATGGATGAAATAGCAACCAAAGTCTAATTTTATTTGATTACCTCACAAAGCTATCTGATTGTGTTTCAATTCCACACTGCCGTAATTGCTCCTGACTTAAACTGTTATATTGATCTAACAGACATAAATTACGGATTTCGTAAATTTCTAATTTTTCAGATCGCATACTATAAATAGCTTTTTGTAAAACGCTGGAAGTATCATCTAGCGGATAAGGAAAATAATCGACTGCTTGTACAAGTAAATCTTTATTGAAGGGAATAATAACTTTTCTCCCATCCAATTTTTTAGTTTGGATCAAATCAGCAACTAAACCAACTCGCCACTTACCAGGTTTAATTTTTTGAGGAGGATAAACCCGCTTAATAACTATTTGTGCGTTTATTGCTTGGCTAGAATTATTAGCGAAAACTTCTGGTGGCGTCATCGCTGCTATTTCACTTAAAAAACCTTTGCGAAAATCTTCTGAAATCGCAAAGCTAGCAATCCAACTACTAGTACTAACTTTTTTGCTATTCCCTTCGGGTGTTGGTATAAGTATGCCTAAATCTGGTTTAGGTTTGGTTACTTCTTCAACATTTTGTGGTGGAAGTTTACCAGACCAGTTAAACATTGAGGTCATGGTTTTACTGACAAATTGGCGAATTACTTCTGGATCTCTTTCCAAGTCATCAGTCACAGTTATTGCTTGACCATTTATTAATTGTACGAAAGAGGCGGGTTTTCTCAGACTAAGTTGACGAATTTTTAAACCTTGGAATGCTAATAAAAATAAAACTAATAACTGCAATCCGAAAGTTGCGATCGCAAATGTCGTCAAAAGACTAATTGTTCGCTGCTTTTTCTCTAATAGGCGTACCATTATATCCTCTCTTTTGCCAACGCAGCTGTATTACTAATTGCATTAAATACTGCAAATCCCCCCGCACCAGCTAAAAGCAAAGATACTATTGGTGCTAAAAGTCCTAAAAAAATCATGAACCACATTAAATCAGGATCAGCTGTTGCATCTTCACCAGGGCCATTAACAATCACTGTGGCAGTTAAAATTGCAATAATAGTGAAGGAAATTTTGGCAATTCCCAACGATAAAAATCCAGTCATCCAAGCAAAAATTGGTTTACCAGCAACAGGTAGCAAAGAACCTCCCACAGCTAATGGTCCCAAAGTCGCTACTAGCAACATCGTAGCTTCGATTAAATTTTGAAAGGCATATTGTAAGGAAATGAGAAAATTTTTGATACTAGTTTGGACTGTGGAACCTAAAAAAGAATTAAATGTATTTTCTGATACACTACTAGTACTATATGCAATCTGATTAATCTTATTTTCTAATCTACTAATCCAAACTTTATCACCATATAAATCTCTATATGTCTGCCAAAGAATGTCAGTTTTTTCTTTGGCTCTCACAAAACATTGATTTTGTTGTTCACCTGTTAATGACTGGCAAGGACGCAGCATAGAGCCAGCTACTTCTTCAGCAACACCCATATTCAATGCTTGCTGGTAATTTTTATTAGCATCTGCTGTGGTGATTACTTGCTGATTCACTGTGTTAATAAAATTTCTGATTCCCAGTGTAAGATTAGATAATACACTACCACTTCCTGTATTAGTTAGCAGTATTACCACTATAAAAGGCCAAATCAAAGCAGAAATTGGACGGGAATATTCACTGTATATAACATCTCGAAGCCATTGTATCATGAAAAACAAGAGGGTGCCGACGGCGAAAAATACACCCAGATTTGTTAATGCTCCATATAAATTTTCACTAGTGTTATTTTGTAATAAATCTAACCATTGTTTGTCCCAACTTTCCGAAATTGTTTTAGCAGTCGTGAAACCACTATTGAGAATATCGGGGATATCAGGGATATTAGATTGGGCAAGATAAAGGTGAGATAAAATAATAATGTTCATTTTTTTACTTTTAATTCATCTCTATTAGATGAAATCAAAATTATTCTCTTAACAATGACAAATGACAAATTACTTATTGTTCAAACTGTCTTCCAAATAAATCGACTTGAGAAGTATTGCGTAGAAGTCTAGATGCTTCAGTTGAATTATCAACTCTGCGAGCGCGATTATTTTCTTCTACTTGCTGGGAGATATTAGTTAGGTTTAAATTAGAGTATTGTAGAAATTGGTTAGTTTGGATCGTTTGTGATAAATTTTCACCTGATATTTTCACTTCTTCCTCTTGAATTTCATTACTTTGTAGTAAAAAATTCAGCTGACCAAGGCCTAAAAGTGAAGTAATATTAGCTATTATATTTTGAACATCATTATTAGGTATGGTGTTTCTCAAATTATTGATTTGATTATTTATGTCTTCTTTAAATTTCTCATTTTCTTCATTAAATCCTGCAATTTGTTGTATTGATTTTTCAGTTTCTTCTAATTTTGTTTTTAATCTTAGTTGTCCATTTGTACCCATAAGTCCAGATGCTGCACCACGGGTAATGAGACGATTAATTTCATTGCTAACTAAATTCGCCCTAACTGTGGAATTATTATCAAATTTATCTGCTGAGGTATAATACCAAATTGTGCCATCACGGATGATTTCCCCGGCGGCGTTAGGGTTGGGTATGTTTAATTCTCCGGTGGAACTATCAATAGCACTTTGAGTGTCAGATTCTATTGGTTGTAATGTTTCGGTGAGATTATTTCTGAGATAGTTTTGTAAATCTGTGGCGTAGGATTGAAAATCTGTCCAAACTTGACCAAGCTCTGCCATTGCTGGTAGGATGATTAAAAATGAAAGAGGAATAGAGAAAAGGATAATTTTTTTCATTTTTTTCTACCTAAAAAATGTGTGCTGAGTTAAGGTTGTTAGTGTGTCTAATAGAGTTTTATTTATTACGAACACAGATGCACACCGATGAAAATAGATGGATTTTATATTTTTGTTTAAGTTTGTAGTAAGGTTTAGGTTTTTTCAGGCTAAAGCCTTGACTACAAACAACCTATTTAACCGCGTAATGATGCTACTAATTGACGTGCAAACACAGAAACTGCTTGATATTTGTCTTCGTGTGTTTGCATTGCTTTTTGACGTGCAGATTGTTCTTGGGGATTGTTAGCTACTACTGCTAATTGTTCGTAACCTGGATAGTAGCGACAGAAGGTATAAATTCCGTTATCATCTAATAACCATTGACTGTAAACTCCTTCTTTGCGAGGGAAAAAGCTTTCAGTTGCATTGCGGGCAATTACTTCGCGAGGATATTTGAGTATACTGGTGAAACTATCAACAGCTACTGGCTGAATCCGCCCAACTAATCGTGTAGTTAAGTTTTGTAAAATCTTTGATGACGCTTTAGATTTGGCGATGGTATCGGGGTCTTGAGCTGATAGTATGACTCTAATTCCAGCTTTGGCACCGTTGGCACAAATTCTTCCTACTAAGTCAGAAATTTGATCGAATTCAAACAAAATTGGAGCTTCATCGATGAAGAATATTGAAGCAGGACTACTTAAAGCACGACGCAATGCTGCGGAATAGGCGCTTAAAGATAGGACTGCTGCGTCTTCATTATCTGCAAGATTTCGCAAAGCGAAAACTAAAAGTTGGGCGTCAGTGGGAAAACTAGAAGGTGCGGAAATAGCTTTTCCTACCCGACTAGAAAGCCAAAATCGCAAGCGCAACTGAATTTGATTTAAGGCGTCTTCAACTCTACCTGCGATCGATTCTAATTGTAAATGTTCTGGTGAACAAAAATAGAGAAAATCCCTTAAAGTAGGGGTTTTTTGCCAAGCTAAACTCCCAAATCCACCTGCGATCGCTTCTTGATATCTTTCTTTAATACTTTCATCGGTAAAGAAGGCTCCTAAAGCTAAGTTTAAGAGCGATCGCACTGTTTGCGATAGTAGCTGACTTTCGGTAGATGATCCCAAAACCATTGTCATCAAAGCTGATTCGAGGAAAGCGATATAATCCAACATGCGATCGCGTTGTTGTTCTGGATTCAACAAGCGTAAATCTGGCTGTTCAAATAAGTTATTTGATTGTTTGGAAATATCAAAATACGCTCCATTCCTCTCCATAAAATGCGTATAGTCGGTGAATGTAGACGTACCATCAGGTTTAGGAAAATCTAATGCTACTACAGGAATTTTATAGGCTAATGCTTGAGTTAAAATTCCTGACACTAATACTGATTTCCCTGCACGAGTGGTTGCAAAGAGTGCTAAATTTTTATGTTGATTGAATAAATCCAGATGGACTGGTGTTCCACCTTCCTCGGCGATTAATTCAAATCCTTGGCGATCGCCTGCTTTAGTTAATACTAAAGGCATTAATCCTGGTACTTCACTTGTTAAATATAACTGACGTCGGTTAAAAGGTCTTGCTAATAAACTTTCCCAAACAATCGGTAGAGTTTGCAACCAGATTTTCCAAGTGTATTCTGTTTCTCTAATTACCCGTGCTGGACGCTGAAAACAGTTTTCGATATATCTTGTCGCTTCATCTAATCTCTCTACGCTTGGACGATGCACCAATATAGCTATACCTGCGTAAATAGGTACTGCTCCCTCATACAATTGTTCTTGGGCTGCTACTGATTTTCTCAACTTTAATTGGGCGCTAACATCAATAGTTCTACTTTTTTCCTGTGCTAACAAAGCCGTCATATTTGACTGCTTGAGTACCCGTTGCAGTGTAGTTTTGACTATAGCTGGATTCGCTGCACTCAACTGACAAAAAATCTCTGTGTCGATAACATTTTCTCTAGCTAGCAATTCCCAAAGATAACGCAACTGAGCAGATTTACTCGGCCAACCACCGGGTTTTTCGAGAAAAGTCATGACGCCAATATATTTATTATTAACGTGAACCCAACGCCGATCCGCAGAAGGTACATCAGATTCAATGAGCAAAGTTGTACTGTGGATATTCTCAATCAGTAATCTAGTACTAGCTAAATCTGAATAAGCTTGTTCATGTAATCCGTTTTCATCTAAAGTTAATAATTGGGGAATGTCTATTGGTTGGTTGTCATTAAATCTTCTCCAAACTTCTCCCCATAATTCTTCTGTATTCAGAGGCTTAATATCTAAGCCCATTTTGTTAGATAATAGCTGTTCCCAACGACAAAAACCATTTTTATAGGCGTTAGTAATAATTGTTTCCAGACGTTGATTTTCTACTTCTGCTAAATCACCTTTAAATTTCAACCACCAAGTTTCGCCTTTAGCTAATAATTTTTCGATCCAATCATCTGTATTTGTAGCGTCTGGCTCAATCGTATAAGTTACGTAAATTCGCAAAAACTTTGGCTTGCGAATCCCAGAACGTGTGAGTTCTTGAACCCTTGCTCTTTCTGAGATTAATAAATATTTAATATCTGGTGATGGAGTTTGTTTGACTAAAGATGCTAACTCTTGTTGTCGCTGTTTATCTGAGCCAAAAGACCCCAAATGCAAAGTCATTTTCTCACCTTCAGGGATATCTTTTAAACCAGCTTCAATATTATTGAGAATGGTATTGATTTGTTCTGGTCTTAACGTCGTATGAATTCCTTGACAGTCAAAACCAAAAACAAAACAAAACCGATCTTTTTGGTTTCCTTTCGTCAAAATGTAAGCACCGATATCGCGCCCTTCAAGTGAGACACGTAGCATTGTTGCTAGATGTAAAGCGTCTTCAAAGGGCGTAAATCGTGCTTCACTTCCGCCGACGCCGATGCTTTGTTTTCCGATTTTTTGCTTCATGGTTAATTTCCAGTAAGCTTTGATAACGAGCAAAGCCCCTTGTCCAAGTGGGAACGCCAATAAATTTACTTAAGAAACGCCAACTCCTACCACCAGTTAAGATCCACCAAGTCGCCATTCCCCAACCAATAATTAGCAATGTCCACAACCATTTTTGAAACTCATCTTTAAAGAAGCCACCAAAAATTCCATTAATGATGAAGTAGGATACTAAAGCTATTACCGTCCAAGGTAGAACTTGATCAGCAGGAATTGGACCTAGTGAAGGTTGAGCACCTAAAATTTGATTTACTGGTCGAAATTCTTTATCTGGTTCTTGAGACATGACGAATTTATCAGCGATTTTTCATCTTGACTTGAGATGAAATAATTATTGTTGATTATTAGTGTTGGAGTCACCAATTACGAAGGCAGTAAGGACATCAGCGATAGTAACTGCAACAACAACTAATAAAGGAGTTCTCGCAACACTTTGCCAGTCTTCATCTTTACGAACTGCATTAATCACACCAATGAGGGAAACAGCTATATATAGCAAGTAAAGGGCGCGTAGCACATTAAATACTAAACTAACTGCGGCTTGGGTATTGTTGCCTGTATCTGCACCTTGTGTGAGAGTATTTTTAAAGAAATCTTCTGCTTTTTTAAAAAATTGTGCTTGTGCAGGTTCTGCCAAATAATCTAACCAGAATAAACTAAAAATTAAAGCGACCCCTAATATTTGCAGCAAAATAATGTATCGCTTTGGTAGATTTACCTCATGCCCAATTTTCTGAATGACAACTGTCACTAAACTACCAAAAACTAAACAAAAAAGTAAGATAGGACTTTTGAGACTGATAACGCTTAAAAATACAGCACAAGCAATTAGAAATGGAACAGATTCTAATAATTTAATCCGCCATATTTCTAAAATAGTACTAAGTTTATAGGGTATGATTGTTGTCTTTTTATCAAAAAGTCTCAAAAAGTTTCTCTGATGAGAAATTTGCCTAGACATTCGTAAATTTCCTTTTTGTGCATTACAACTAAGTTGTTGTCTTCGATATCACAATTTAACATAAATAAACATTTAAGTTAAGAAAATTATCAAATTAAAGGTAAATTATTATACATTTTAGTTTAATGTCGGGTGAAGAAACACAATTTCTTGAATGAATTTTTGAAAATAGACTCAGAACTATTATGGTTCCACAAAATATTTTTCTAATTTAGTAATTAATCACTGAACTTAGCATTTGGGAAGTTTAACAGACTTTGTGCAGGAGTTGAGCAAAAGACAGAGCAAGGAACAGTTTTTCCTTTCTTTTTGCTGTATACCATGTCTGAGTATCCAAAACTAGGGTGTTAAGTACATAAACAAAATTAATTCATATTCTTTCTGCTGTTCCCCGTTAAGAGTTCCCTAACCTCCACTCGTAGCTTTAATTTTGCCTAACCACTCAGCTTGGTATTTTACCCTTTGCGGAAATTGAAATTGCCTTCTTAACTTAAATAACCTGTGATCTTCTTCTATTGTCGCTGATTAACATTTATTAAAATCATGTAAATTCTCGAAATGTAAAAATAATTGCTTATTTAACGATCGCTTCACTTGGATTTAACCGACGGTTGATAAATTTCACCTCAAAAGAGTAAAATTGCAAGGATTTAAGAGCAAGTGTCTTTCTCACGACGTAAGTTTATATCTCTGGCTGGTGTAACTGCTGCTAGTGTAACAGTGGTTTCTCCTCTAGAAGCCTTCTATGCTAGAGTTGCCCGTGGTCAAGTTGCAAGGGGAATTGGCTTTGGGGCGTTAGAACCTAAGCTAGCTGTGAATGCAGATGAATTACCAATTATTCAAATTGACGGCAGACCTGTAGACTTAAGTAAAACTGAGATCCTACAACTGCCTCCCGGTTTTAACTATACGGCAATATCGATTACGGGTGACTCTATGAATGATGGAGGGAAAGTACCCGCTGCTCATGATGGTATGGCTGCCTTCCCAGGCCCAAACAGAACTACAATTCTAGTGAGAAACCATGAACTTAACCCTACTTCTAATGGGGTTGCTGCATCCAAATTGTATGACCAAATTGGGGGAGGTACGACAACCCTGGTTGTTGGTTCTAACCGTCAAGTTATTAAGCAGTTTGCTTCACTAGGAGGGACAATTCGCAACTGTGCTGGTGGTCCAACTCCCTGGGGTTCTTGGATTAGCTGTGAAGAAACCTTTAATACAGGTTCGCCTGGTGTCAAGCGTCACGGCTATAACTTTGAAGTTCCTGCAACATATGATATTGCAGTTGCTGACCCAATTCCTCTGGTTGCGATGGGACGCTTTAGCCATGAAGCAGTGGCCGTTGATCCTACGACTGGATGGGTTTATGAAACTGAAGATAGGGGTGATAGTTGTTTCTATCGTTTCCGCCCTAATCAGTACGGTAATCTTCAAAGTGGTGGAGTGCTTGAGGCTCTGGTAATTAATGGAGTTCCAGCAGATACTCGGAAAAATTATTTAGGGTATAAAAATGTACCTCTATCAGTAAGTTGGGTTCAGATTGATAATCCCGATCCGGTACGAGAAAATAAGACTGGTGATGTCGTAGCAGGTGATGTAGCAGTTCGCTATCAAGCCCAAGCAAAAGGAGCAGCTATCTTTGCACGTGGTGAAGGCGCTTGGTATGGGAATGGATTAGTTTACTTTAACTGTACAAATGGTGGTGATGCTGGGTTTGGGCAGGTTTTTGCCTATAACCCCAAGGACAACACTATTACTCTGGTTGTAGAATCTCCAGGACAGAGTGAACTCGATTTTCCTGATAACATTACTGTTTCTCCCTTTGGCGATCTCTTCCTCTGTGAAGATGGTGATGGGGACAATTACGTTGTTGGCGTGAACCAGCAGGGCGAACTATATCAGTTTGCGAAGAATAATATCAATGACAGTGAATATGCTGGCGCTTGCTTCTCCCCCGATGGTAATACTCTATTTGTAAATATCCAAACTCCTGGAATTACATTGGCAATTTGGGGACCTTGGACACGTAAACGCAGCTAAATAATTTGCGAATACAAGTTTGATAATCTCTTTTAACAGTTGTTGGCTTTTCCAAGCAGGTTAAATTCTCAAAAGCCTCTACCTCATTACTGAGAGAATCTATCGGTTTTCTCAGTTTTTCTTTTGACATCTGTGTTTATCGGTGTGTATCGGTGGTCGATTTCTAAACAGAGGTAGTTCGTACAGTCCTAGTAAAGCTGCTGCAATTATAAAAGGTAAAAAGTAGTAAACTCCCCTATATGCTAGCAATGATCCCAAAATTGCCGCCGCAGAAACTTGCGAGGAAAGAAGCAGCAAAATTACAGTTTCAAATACTCCTAATCCTCCAGGAACGTTGCTGATAACACCAGCAAACATCGCTAGTAAATAAATTCCCAAAAAATCCAGATAGGACAAAGATATATTTGCAGGCAATAGAACATAAAGAACAGCTGCTGCAAACATCCAGTCACAGCTAGAAACAGCTATTTGAGCAAGAGATATCTTAAAACTAGGAAATTTAAATCCATGAGAGCGAATTCTTAATGGTTGTTTAATAATAAGACTTCCTAATAAATAAGCAATAATGAGTAGCAAAAAAATGGCACCAATAGGACGCACAGTGACAAAAGGTAGATGCAGTTGAGTGGGAATAGTTAAAGGGTTCACAAGGAATATGAACCCAGCTAAAGCAAACATTCCCAACCAGAAAGTGAAATTAACAAAAGCAATGATTTGGGCGATCGCAAACGGTGATATTCCCCAAGTCGAGTAAAAACGATAACGGATCGCACTACCAGTTACTAAGGCAAAGCCGATTGTATTACTGAATACAGAACTTATAAAGTTAGTAAATACAATTTTTTTCCAACTTAGAGAAAAACCAATATATCGAAAGCCTAAAATGTCGTATAGTGCGATCGCAAAATAGCCAAAGGTCGTCAACCCGATACTCGCAATTAAGAGATTTTTAGGAATTGCTGCTAAATTGTTCAACACATCACGGTAATTATACTCGCGCAGTTCATTACTAATAGCCCATAAAGAAAGCACAAACAGCAACAAGCCAAATAGAGAACTGAGGTTGAGTTTAGGTTTTTTGGACATAAATTAAAGAAAGTGAGGAGGGAGACAGGGAAACTAGTGCTTCTATCTTCTGCCTTTTACCTTACAACCAGTCGCAAATTTTCCATTACATTGACACGATGTTGACACATCATTTGCGTAAGCTTTGAATTACAAGCAATATGTACCAAAAAAATCAGTGGTTAGGTAAGTAGTCTGATGACTATGATTGAAGATGTCTTAGACGGTTCAACAATTCATCTACGCCAATGGGTAAATTTACAAGTCTGCCATAGTTCAGGTGCAACTCCTGCTGTGGTTTTTATTCACGGAGGTACAGGAAACCGCTTCAATTTTCGTTCTCAATATGAGTTTATCCAGAATCAAGGTTGGCAAGTTCTGGCTTACGACTTAGCAGGACACGGTCAATCTAGTTCTTACAAGCGCTACTCTATAGGACGCCATTGTCGTGACTTACGGCGATTATTGCAGTATTTTGGCATTGATTCGCCGATACTGTGCTGTCACAGCTATGGAGTTCCGATTGGCTTAGAGTTTACCCAGCATCATCAAGTCAGTGGTCTAATTGCCATTGCTGGTGGTACTCATGACTTAGCACCTTGGTGGGAAATTCCCTTGATGAAGTTTATGGCGTTTGGGGGAAGGTATCTTTACTATCTATCTGGTGTACAGCAAATAAGCAATTTTTTTTCTACCTCTTACCGTAATCACGTGATGGAAGTGTTTTTTGCTGAAAATCCAGTTCCCAAAGATTTTGGTTCCTACAAAGCCTTAGAAATATTTTGGGAATATAACTTTTTTGCCCGTCACCCTTTGCTAAAAAATTTACACATCCCTGTTTTAGTGATTACCGCAGGCAAAGACCCCATGTTTACACGCCAGATGGGAGATGATTTAGCAAGACACTTTGTCAACAGTACCCATTTACACTTTGCGAATGCGGGACATTTAGTCATGGCAGAACAGGCGGACTTGGTAAATAATGCGATCGCTAAGTGGATGATGTCAATTCCTAATAGACATTAACTTTAAGTTGACGTAATTAAATATTCCTTGCTTGATGAAATACTTTCAACCTCAAATTTTGCTATTGCTTTCGATACTAACTTTAGTTAGCTGTAATTATTCACAAAATGTACAAGCTAAATCATCACCAGTTGCACCAGCAACAAATCTCTCTATGTTACCACCACAACCAAGTGCTAGTGACTTGACTGTTCCCCTCAGCTACAAAATTGAAACCTACAATAGCCAAGTGATGGGAGGAAATCGCACCTATGGTATATCTTTACCCCCTGGCTACGGAAAAAACTCCAACCAGCGCTACCCTGTAATTTTTCTTCTCCACGGTGGACACGGTAGTCCTAAAGATTGGTTTGAGCAGAAGGGAGGCGCACTCACTACTCTGCAAAAATTATATGCTACAGGCAAACTACCACCTAGTATTGTCATCACACCTGATGGTAACGACAAACGTGGTTCTAGTCCCCATTGGGACCCTCAATATATTGATGGCCCTCATGGTAATGTTTCTACTGCGATTGGATCTGAACTGGTGAAAATTATACAAAGCCGCTACCGCACATTACCCAATCCCGATTTTTGGGCAATGGGAGGACTATCTTCTGGTGGATGGGGTGCAATCAATGTAGGATTACATAATGTGAATAATTTTTCAATTTTATTTAGTCATAGTGGCTATTTTAAAGATCAAAGTGGACCACAAAATAGCCCTATTATCCATATCAAAAATATTCATCCTCAAGCACAAAAAAGATTGCGAATCTATCTAGATACTGGGACATCAGATATCGAAGAGATGGAAGAAGCTAAACAGTTTACTAAAGTATTAAGCCAACTGAAAATTTCTAACGTGTTTCGTGAGTTTCCTGGTGGTCACACGTGGAACTATTGGCGCGAACATTTAGCAGATTCGTTGACTTTTGTCGGAGAACAATTTCGCATAGCACAAACAGTACATACTGCTGATAATTGAAGTATTTAAAAAGATTATGGAAAACCATGAAATCATAGAAAAACAATGAAATTATCTAAGATTGTAATCGGCACTATCAGCGCGATCGCAATTCTTGCAGCAGGTGGCTATTGGTATGTATTTATTTTGGGTGCGCCACAGCTAGATCCACCCCAACAACAAACAAATACTGGACTAAAGTTTCAACTAGAAACATTCAACAGCCAAGCAATGGGTAAAATCCGTCAATACGGCGTGATTTTACCTCCAAGCTATGAAAAAAATTCTCGCCAACGCTATCCAGTCATCTTTCTACTACACGGCGGTCATGATAATGCCCGTGCTTATGTTGACAAATACGCCATTTTAGACATATTACATAAACTTTATCAAAGTGGGAAATTACCACCATCAATTGTGATTACACCTGATGGTAACGATAATCGTGGCTCTAGCCCTTTATATGATCCTGAGTATTACGATGGGCCTAATGGTAAAGTCGGAACTTTGATCGGTTCAGAATTAGTCCAACTTGTCAAATCACGCTATCGAACTTTGGAAGCACCACAATTTTGGGCGATGGGCGGTATATCTTCTGGGGGATGGGGAGCTTTTAATATTGGATTACGCTATCTGAAAAACTTCAACATTTTGTTTAGCCATAGTGGTTATTTTACTGATGACAGTGGTTCACAAAATAGTCCCCAACAAATTGTGCAACAATTATCAGCTACAGATAGAAAGCAACTCCG
The DNA here is from genome assembly GCF_041928655.1 of Pelatocladus sp. BLCC-F211. Classification (NCBI taxonomy): domain Bacteria; kingdom Bacillati; phylum Cyanobacteriota; class Cyanophyceae; order Nostocales; family Hapalosiphonaceae; genus Pelatocladus; species Pelatocladus sp. BLCC-F211. The sequence goes on from NZ_JBHFLM010000248.1 coordinate 82,509, forward strand.
TGTATATTTAGATGCTGGTAAAAATGATACGGATTTACTAGCTTCTACTCAAACATTCCACCAAACCTTAAACAAGTTGGGTATACAAAATGTGTTTTATGCTTTTCCTGGAGGACATGGTTTATCTGGACCCGATATCGGTTGGAACTATTTTCATAAGCATCTCAAAGATTCGCTTACGTATGTAGGAGAACAGTTGAAGAAGGAGATGGGGAGATAAGGGAGACAAGGGGGACAAAACAAGTCAAAAGTCATAGACGCGCAAGCGGCTTCCCGAAGGGTAAGTCAAAAGTCAAAATTAAGAACTTTTGATTTGTTGGCCAATTACAAATAACAAATGACCATTGACAAATGACAAATGACCAATGACAAATGACTTAAAAACTCGAATTGGACTGTGGAGTGCAGCACTTCTTACGGGTTTGGTCGCAGTGGTGAACTTACTGTCAGCAGTGACACCCAATCTCTACGGTCGGACTTTTTTGTTAAAGGAATTTTTACCTTTTGAAATTCGTGCTGGTGGTCATATATTTGCAGCTTTGACTGGATTTGTTTTATTAACACTTGCTACTAACTTGTTGCGTCGCAAACGTGTTGCTTGGTTACTGACTATTGGCTTGTTGGTTATTTCTATTGTCAGCCATTTAATCAAGGGTCTGGACTATGAAGAAAGCCTGCTGTCTGGGTTATTGCTGATGCAATTAATTATGATGCGTCATGTTTTTACAGCCCAATCAGATCGTCCTTCAATTGCTAAAGGAGTGTGGGTATTAATTGGTGCTTTGTTGTTTACTCTGGCATACGGGACTGTCGGATTTTACTTATTAGACAACAAATTTTCAGTAAATTTTAGTTTGAGAGATGCCATACTTCAAACTCTAGCAATGTTCTTCACTGAAGATAATGCCGGACTGCAACCAAGGACGCGATTTGGTGAGTTCTTTGCCAATTCTATATACATAATTGCAGTCACTACCTTTATATATGCATTAATCATGCTATTACGTCCAGTATTTTTACGTAATCTAGCTACCCTTAATCAACGACAACGAGCCAGAGAAATCGTCAAAAATCACGGATGTTCTTCTTTAGCAGAATTTACTTTATTAAGTGATAAAAGTTACTTTTTTAGCCCCACGAATCAGAGTGTAATTGCCTATGTTCCCAAAGGAAGGGGTGCGATCGCTTTAGGAGATCCCATCGGGCCTATTGCAGACCGCAGAGAGACTATTGTTGCTTTTCAGCAATTTTGCCAACGCAACGATTGGTATCCTGCTTTTTACCAAACTTTACCTGATGACATTGACCTGTACAAGTCTTTAGGGTTTCAAGCTTTAAAAATTGGAGAAGAAGCGATTGTTGACCTCAAAAGCTTTACCTTACAAGGGAAAGCAGGTAAAAACTTCCGTAGCGCCGTAAATCGCATGACTAAGCTAGGGTACGAGGTCAGATTCTATCAACCACCTATAGCTGACGACTTGTTGCGCCAGTTAAAAACTGTCAGTGACGAGTGGCTGCAAATGGTGCAAGGTTCAGAAAAGCGTTTTTCTTTGGGTTGGTTTGACGAAGCTTACCTAAAGGAGTGTGAAATTGCTGTGATACAGTCTTCTCATGGTGAAATTATTGCTTTTGCCAACATTGTATCTGAGTACCAGATCAACGAAATCACGAACGACTTGATGCGACACCGCAAGTCGATAGAAAACGGTACGATGGACTTTTTATTTATTTCTATGTTCCAACACTATAAGGAACAGGGCTACGATAGTTTTAATCTGGGTCTGTCTGCTTTAGCTGGAGTTGGTGAAACTCAAGAGTCAAGACGTCTAGAGAAGACATTACACTATCTTTATCAGCATCTGGAGCGGTTCTATAATTTCCAAGGTTTGCACGCCTACAAAGATAAGTTTCACCCAATTTGGCAACCTCGTTATCTTATTTATCCTAGCTTGGCAGCTTTACCTGATGTAATTGTGGCATTAATTCGAGCCGATTCAGGCGATCGCCTCCTCGATTATTTCAAACCTGGATCATAAGAAGGTAGAAAGGGGATACGGGAGACAAAACAATTAAAAATTAAAAATTAAAAATTAAAAATTGTGAAGAAGAGAAAACAAACAGAAATAGAAAGATGTGGAATTAATAATAAATTAATTACTAACTACTAACCACTAATGTAGAGACGCATAGACCAGAGTAAGAGCGGCTTCAAGGTAAGAGTATAATGGCGTCTCTACCTACTAACCAACAAAAATTTTTATGACTGCTATTCGTGAAGAATTGACTACCAATCCCCAACACAAAGCTAAAGCAAATAATTCTGGAAAACGCATTTTACTTTGGGTGGCGATCGCTTCAGTGATGATTTTCTGTTTAGCACCCATCATGTGGCAACTTATTACCTCTTTCAAGGTAAATCAGGATATTTCTCAGGTTCCTACTGTTTATTTTCCTACACGATTAACACTGAATCATTACATTAATTTATTTAGCCGTCGTCCATTTTGGCGTTACATATTAAACAGTGCTTTTGTATCTTTTGTTTCTACAGCTTTCGCTTTGGCCATTGGTGCGCCTGCTGCCTATGCCTTAGCACGGTTACGCCCTAGTGGTAATCAATTGATCTTGGCAAGTATTTTAATCGTGACTTTATTTCCTGGTATTTTATTATTCCAGGGATTGTTAGAAATAGTACAAGGTTTGCATTTGGGTAATAATTATCTAGCCCTAATTATTCCTTATACAGCTATTAATTTACCGTTAACTATTTTGGTGTTACGTAGCTTTTTCTTACAATTGCCAAAAGATTTAGAAGATTCTGCCAAAATAGATGGATATAACACCTGGCAAATGCTCATCCAAATTTTATTGCCTATGACCATTCCAGCTTTAGTAACAACTGGAATCCTGACGTTTATTTTTGCTTGGAATGAGTTTATATTTGCCTTAACCTTCATTACTCGTGAAGACATGAAAACCATTCCTGTAGCAGCCGCCCAACTTAGCGGGGCGTCAACATTTGAAATTCCTTACGGCCCAATTGCCGCTGCTACTGTGGTTGGTACATTACCCTTGGTGTTACTAGTTTTATTTTTCCAACGCAAAATTGTTCAAGGTTTAACGGCTGGTGCAGTCAAGGGTTAATTCCCCTATACCTAATACCATGGCAACACTAGAATTAAAAAATCTCAATAAGACCTATTCACCTAAAGTTGTTCCAGTTAAAGATATCACTTTAAGCGTAGATGACAATGAATTTCTGACTTTGCTGGGGCCTAGTGGTTGTGGTAAGTCCACAACTTTGAGAATGATTGCGGGATTGGAAGAAGTGACTCGCGGTAATATTATTCTTGGGGGAGAAGATATTACCTTAAAACGTCCAGGCGATCGCAACATGGCGATGGTATTTCAAAGCTATGCTCTTTATCCTCACATGACGGTGTACGAAAACCTCGCCTCTGGACTAAAACTCAAAAAAGTTCCCCGTGCTGAAATTAAGCAGCGAGTCGCCGATGTCTCAGCAATTCTAGGTTTAGAAGAATTATTGCAGCGTAAACCTGGCCAATTATCTGGAGGACAAAGACAACGGGTTGCAGTCGGTCGAGCATTGGTACGTCACGCTCAGGTATATTTATTAGATGAACCCTTGAGTAACCTAGATGCACTGTTGAGAGAACGAGTCCGCGCTGATATCAAGCAGATATTTGCTGCTCAAAAAGTGCCAGTAGTCTATGTCACCCACGATCAAACAGAAGCGATGACGCTTTCCACTAAAGTTGCAGTCCTCAATAATGGTTATGTGCAGCAACTAGATCCACCTGCACGCATATATAATCATCCAGCAAATTTATTTGTAGCTGGTTTTGTGGGTAGTCCACAGATGAATTTGCTTACCCTACCCTGTCAAGAACATTATGCAATGCTGGGTAAGTTTAAAATTTCCTTACCTAATATTCCCACAATTCCACCGCAAATAGTTTTGGGAATTCGTCCAGAACACGTCCGTATTGCCCAACAAGGAGATACAAACATTATTAAAGGTCGTGTATTTTTAGTCGAAAACCTGGGAATGCACAACTTGGTGAGTGTCAGCATTGCTTCTCAAGAAGAATCTCTGACAGTACGCGCTTTGTTATCCCCAGATCAAAATATCAGTAACGAAGAAATAACATTAGCATTGCCAAATGAAAATATTCATTGGTTTGATGTAGAGTCGGGAGATGCGTTGGTTAGGAGGGGTGAGTAAGAATTAGGGAAGGAGTGAGGGGACAAGGAGGACAAAATAAGTCAAAAGTCAAAAGTCAAAAGTCAAAATTAAGAACTTTTGATTTGTTGTCCCATGCCCAATGCCTATTGACCAATGACAAATGACAAATGAAAAATGACTATTGACTAATTTCTAAAAATTCCTGTAATGCTGATTGTACATACAGCTGGTTAATGTAAACTTCTGCCGCTTCTATCAAATTGTTAATATTTTCTTCACTTACATCATCGATATCATCACTTAGAGGCTTACCTGTCAACTCGCGGTCAAGTTTGAATTGTAAGCGTAAAACTCGTTGATGCATGACTTGGTTGGTGATGTACTCGTAAATATCTGATGAGGCTTCTAATAAGATGCCAATTAGCGGCTGCGCCCATTCTATTAAACCCCAACCTTGAGCTTTTTCAAAGGGAATGATACGTGTGCGATCGCCTGTTCCAATCGAAAGAACTGTGATTTCCTCAAGTTTATAGCCTAGCCTTAATGCTTCTGCAACAGCACAAGCAGAGGGATTATTCGCAGCGACACCACCATCAATCGCAGAGTAAATACATTGAATTGAGTAAGTAGAATTATGATGAGGAATTTCCTTCCAAGGTAAGTCTAAAAATGCTTGTCTGGTGACGCCTATATATTTTTTAATAATACGAGTTTGACCACTACCTACACCACTAATAATTTTAATTTCTGTATTATTGTATATATCATTAGTAGCAGAGGCATCCTCATCTAAAATTACAGAATCTATCGTTGCTTGTTGAACTATGCCATTGACTATTTTTTGTAATTTATGTGGTGGAAAATAAGTTGGTGCGGATGTGGAACAAACACAAGCTTCCCATAATGGAACATTTCCATAACCTTTATCTGGTCGCCAACTTTTAAAAATAATTGGGTCTCTACTAATCGTGTCATAAGAAACAATTAATAATAAAGGTGATGTAATATCTAACAAACTAATCTCTCCAAAATTCTCTTTGAGAACTTGAATCAAGCCAGCATCTGAGTATTTGGGAGCAGACAAACCATATTTGATCAATAAGGGAATTCGCTTTAGAGAAAAACGACTTTTATAAGGAAAAATTACTGAACCTTTTTGCTTGTATAGCTCAACTATTTTTTCACTACTCGAACCTCTAGCGATCGCCCCAGCTAAAATAGCTCCGGTAGAAGTTCCAGATATTAAGTGAAAATACTCATTCAATGGCTGCTGAATTTGCCTTTCAATTGTTGCGAGTATTTTTGCTGCTACTAATCCCCTAATTCCGCCGCCATCCAAGCTTAAAATCCGAAAAGGCATAATTTATTGATGAATTTTAAGATGATTGATCATATTAAATTATAAATACTCAAAATCATAAGAATCAGTTATTAAAGTTTAATTAAACTGAGTACAGCCCTTACTAGCGGAAAAATATTACGCTACGCTATCTATACTTTGTATACTACTAAATAACCGGAGTGTATGAATATTATTCTTCACATCACCCAACGTGAAAAATGGGAAGCAGCAAAATTATCGGGAATATATCGCGCTGAAAGTCTCGACTCGGAGGGTTTTATTCATTGTTCTACCCCACAGCAAATAACTAAAGTTGCTGAGAGATTTTTTGCTAATCAAACAGGATTGGTACTTTTATTAATTGATTCTGAACAAGTGAAAGCTGAAATTCGTTATGAGATGGCTGAGGTAGACGAGTTATTTCCTCATATTTATGGTGCTTTGAATATTGACGCTGTTTGGCAAGTGCTGGATTTTGAATCTGGGGAAGATGGTAAATTTAGATTGCCACAAGAGGTTAAGGATTTGATGTCGTAACCATTCCTCTGCCTAAAGGCGAGAGGCTTTATCCCCCTCCCAGAACTACCAGCAAATAGGGTGCTTACTCGTTCTGCTTGCGGAACTACGGGCGAGGTTACGGTTAACTAGAGAGTGTAGACTCACTCCCTCACCCC
>NZ_JBHFLM010000249.1:0-15667 GCF_041928655.1 Pelatocladus sp. BLCC-F211
TTGAAAAGAGGAGTTTTTCAAAAAGGACATTATGTAGGTTGGGTGGAACGGAGTGTAACCCAACATTAACCAGACTATAATGTTGGGTTTCGCTGTCGCTACACCCAACCTACAAAACTACAGTTCTCAAAGTAGACGTGGATTAACCTTCTGTTAAGAATTTTTCGTCATCATTTTGAACATGTAGAGACGTAGCACTGCTATGTCTCTACTGCTACGTCTCTACAGGGTTTCGCATTAAGCTGTGAAGCCGCCATCAATCTTGAGATTCGCGCCAGTAATAAAGCTGGCTTCGGGACTGGCGAGATAGGAGACAAAACTAGCGACCTCGTCGCTCTGACCGTATCGTCCCAAGGCCATTATCCCTTTAGCACCTTCGGCAAAGGGGCCGTCTGCTGGGTTCATGTCGGTGTCCACTGGACCGGGTTGGACGTTGTTAACTGTGATCCCACGAGGGCCAAGGTCGCGAGCCAGACCGCGTGTAAAACTAGCGATCGCACCTTTGGTCAAAGCATAGACCGAGATGCCGCCAATCGGGACGAGATCACTGTTGACGCTGCCGATCATGATGATCCGTCCGCCCTCGCCCATGTGACGCACAGCCTCTTGAGTTGCGACAAAAACGCCCTTGACGTTAACTGCAACGAGCCGATCAAAATCATCTAGCGAGAACTGGTCGATGGGAGCCATAGTAGCGACCCCCGCGTTGTTAACGAGGATGTCAAGACGACCAAAAGTTTTTACTGTCTCAGCAACGGCGTTTTTCACTGCTTCGACATCGGCACTGTCGGCGCGTATAGCCAAGGCTCGGCCACCTGTTGCTTCAATAACACGCACTACCTCGTCAGCTTTTTGTGGTGAGCTGGTGTAGGTGAGGGCAACAGCAGCGCCATCATCCGCGAGACGTTTGGCGATCGCTGCTCCTATACCGCGTGATCCACCAGTGACCAATGCAACTTTCTCTGTAAGTTTTTTCGCCATAATAGGGTTCTTTGCGTGAATTACGTACTAATCGGTAGATAAACCATACTCTCTCAGTCTCAGCAAGGCAGGATAGTTCACATCATATTGATCGGGTCTATATCTATGGTTAAACTGACAGACGTCGGACAAAGTTGACGCACTTGCTCCCAATCTGGTAACTCTGGTAATGCATCAGGGGCAAACTTGATTAATATTTGCCAGCGATAACGATTTGCTACTCGTAAAATATTAGCTGGTGCTGGCCCCAATATATCTAAACCTTCTTGTTGTGGTAATGCAGCTGCTATTACCTGGGCAGTATTTTGGACTTCAATCGGATCGAGACTGCTTAAGCGTAATAAAATTAACCTGCCATAGGGGGGATAATTCAGTGCTTGCCGTTGTTCTAATTCTGTATTGCTGAAAGACTCATAATCATGATTTTGCACCGTTTCAATAACAGGATGCTCTGGTGTATAAGTTTGCACAATTACTCTACCCGGTTCTTCACCTCTACCAGCCCTTCCAGCCACCTGAGCCAAGGTTTGAAATGCTCGTTCGCTAGCGCGATAATCAGATAAATATAGTAATCCATCGGCGGCGACAACTCCTACAAGCGTCACTTGTGGTAAATCTAATCCTTTGGTGAGCATTTGCGTACCGATTAATAAATCAGCTTCACCGTTAGCAAATTGGGTAATTAAGGTACGATGGGCGCCTTTGGTACGAGTTGTGTCGCTATCAAAACGGATAAAACGCAACTCTGGAAATTGCTTTGTTAATTCCTGGGCGACTCGTTGTGTCCCACTACCAAAGAATTTTAAGTAAGGAGAACTGCATTCGGGGCAATTTTTGGGATGCGATCGCCCATAATTACAGTAATGACACCGTAAAATTTGTGGCCCTTCTACCTCAGTTTGGTGATACGACAGCGACACATCACAATGAGGACATTCCAATACGTATCCACAATTGCGACAAGACACAAAAGTACTATGTCCCCGGCGATGGATAAATAAAATTCCTTGTTGATTTCGTTGTTTTAATTGTTGCAAAGCATCTTGCAAGGATCTACTAAATATCGAACGATTTCCCTGCTGTAACTCTTGTCGCATATCCACAATTTCCACACTTGGTAAAGGACGCGAGTGGATACGTTCTGGAAGAGAGAGGTAGTGAGAGGTGTGGGGAGTGTGGGGAGTGTGGGGAGTGTGGGGAGTGTGGGAAGAGAAATTACTTCCTTGTCTTCCTTGTCTTCCTTGTCCCCCATGTCTCTCTTCTTGAACTCTCACCCAACTTTCCAAGGATGGCGTTGCGGAACCTAAAACTAGGGGACAATTTTCTAATTCTGCTCGCCACTGGGCGACGGTGCGGGCGTGATAGGTGGGGATGGGAGAATCTTGTTTAAAACTGTTGTCGTGTTCTTCATCTAATATGATTAAACCCAAGTTAGGTAAGGGAGCAAAAACGGCGCTGCGTGTGCCAATTACTACTTGGGGTTCGCCTGTGAGCATTTGTCGCCAGGTGTCGTAACGTTCGCCAGCAGAGAGGGCGCTGTGATAGACGTTAATTTTGTTACCAAACCGGGCGCGGAAACGATCAGTTAATTGGGGTGTTAGCCCAATTTCCGGTACTAAGACGAGGGCGGATTTACCTTGGGCGAGTAAAGGGGCGATCGCTTGCAAATAAACTTCGGTTTTTCCGGAACCAGTCACTCCATGCAAGAGAAGTATTGCATATCCTTTTATTTCTTTGATGGTAGACAATGCCTGGAATTGAGCTGCGTTTAAAGATTTTGGTTGATCTGCTGCGACTGCGGGGCCATTTTCGCTGCGTAATATTTCTCTTTGCTGAATGACAATACAACCTTGGTCTTCTAATTTTTTTAAAGTTGGGGTGGTTGTGTTACAAATTTGTAAAAATTCATTTAGCCATAATTCTCCACCATGACGCCTTAACACTTCTAATATTTCTCGTTGGCGCTTGCTGATATCTATCGGCGGGACGCTGACAGTCAATGTTACGATGGGTTTGGTCTGAGGTTTAGAGTATCTAGGCAGTTCCATGTAGGTTTCTACCCAATTGCGTTGGATTAATTGCTTTTTTGCCCTGTCAAAACCTTTGATTTGGCGTCTTAAGAATTTAAAGCTATAGTCGCCCTCAGCCTGAGATTGCAGAATTTTGAGGAGTTCACGGGCTGGCAAACTGAGAAATTCATCTGCACCCTGGGGAATATTTTCCCTTTTGAGGCGCAGACGAGAATGCGATCGCCCCAACAAACCTGGTGGTAGGGCTGTGCGAATCACTTGAATAAAAGGAGTGTAATAGTAGTCCGCAACTCTTTCTAACAAGTGCCAGTAGCTTTGTTGAAAAAATTTTGAATGAATGACATCTTCCACATCTCTGATATTTTCAGCCGTCAGGTTAGCTGGAGGTTGTGCTAACAAACGAATAGCTATTCCTCCTACCTGTTGTCTACCAAATGGCACACTTAAAATATCTCCTGGTTTTACTTCTAACCCTGGTGGTAATCGATAGGTATAGAGTTTTTCTTCTTTTTCTTCCTCTTGTTGTGCTGTTCCATCTTCTTTAGTAAATCCTGGACAGTCTACTAGCACTTCAACCCATTGATTTTTATTTATTCCCACATCATAAGACTGGCCTGATTGGGCTACGACCAAAGGAGGTAAATTTACATCATTTATATACATGGTTCCTCAATTTCTAGATATATATTTATCTCTCCTAGTTACTGAAAACAGTCCTTCCTCATCAGACGAACTGTCTATCTAAATGTCAATGAAAATGTAATTCGCAATACTGTCATCAGACATAATACTTGATAAGTTTCCTCTTATGTAATTGCAGCCAAGCAATTAATTTTATCTATATGCGATAATACTTATTGAAAACAGATCAGACAAAATTAATCTCTTGCATCTTTTCAAGTTGATTTTTCTCTCTATGGTGAATAGGCAAGAGTGCTTTTCTCCCTATTGATAGATATTAAATACTCTCAGTATATGAGATGCTTCTAACTAGGCTATGGGTTGCCATACCTTTTGCTGGGTAAAGTTACCAAAAACCCAAAAGACCCATTGATGAGATTGTAATGATGTTTCCAGAATAACAAGGCATAAAAAATTAGATATGTTAGAAAAATATATGAAGTTTTCATAATCAACTAATCTCTTATAGTTAGTTTTATATTTGTTAAGTTTGAGCAATTTTGATTGAGAGTATTTGACATAGTTTGTAAATAAGAAAAAAATGAGGAACCCATGAATAGTCGAAGTAGCAATGCACGCATCAATGCGAAGAACAAAAATATATGTAAGAATGTATCTGATTGTAACCAATAGCAAAAATAAATAGTGGTCTCTCCCTCTTGCTATCCTTAGTAAACATAGGTAATCATGGGCAAAGACTGTTATTCGGAATCGTCTTAAATTAGCGAAAAGTTTTTTGCTATAAAACAGGTGCATTTGTCACTTATAAAAATTAATGAAGCATCTTAAAGCAGCTGTCACTAAGTTATGTATCAAACCAAGCAACAATCCCTAACAGAAGCTATGAATATTGCTGAATTGGGAACAATGGAAATGATAGAAAATGCTGCCGTTAATGAAGAACAAATTCTGGAAGTTTTAAACGCAGTGGCAGATCAAGAATCCCCAATTGCAGAAAATCTGGAAATAGAAATAGATGGACGCAATGTAGATGAAATGGCAGCAGCGCGTCCTTCTGGATACAATAAAACCGAGTACGATGATGCTGTGGGCGCGTTTTTTAAAGAAATGGCGCGTTATCCATTACTAAAACCTGATGAAGAGGTTGAATTGGCGCGGCGAGTGCGGTTTTTAGAAGAATTTCACGAAATCCAAGCTGCATTGCAAGAAAAGCTAGGGCATCAACCTAATAAATCAAATATAGCAGCACATCTAGAAATAACAGAAAAGCAGTTAGAAAATCGTTTGTATCAAGGTAGGGTAGCGAAACGCAAAATGATTCGCTCTAACCTACGTCTTGTTGTATCAATTGCTAAACGATATTTAAATCGTGGCGTACCTTTTTTGGATTTAATTCAAGAAGGCGCAATGGGCTTAAATCGGGCGACAGAAAAATTTGATCCAGATAAAGGATATAAATTTTCTACATATGCTTATTGGTGGATTAGACAAGCAATTACACGAGCTATAGCTAACGATGCTCGTACTATCCGTTTACCAATTCATATAGTTGAAAAACTAAACAAACTCAAGAAAGCCCAGCGAGAACTTAAACAAAGACTAGGGCGTAATCCCAACGAAATCGAAATGGCGGAAGCATTAGAAATTCCGCCCCAACAATTACGCCAACTCCAACAATTACGACGTCAAGCATTATCTTTAAATCACCGTGTCGGTAAAGAAGAAGACACGGAATTAATGGATTTATTAGAAGATGAAGACAACCAATCTCCAGAAGCAAAAATGAATGAAAGCATGATGCGTCAGGAGATTTGGGAAGTGTTAGGTGATGTACTGACACCACGAGAAAAAGACGTAATTTCTTTACGCTATGGATTAACCACCAGCGAACCCTGTACCCTAGAAGAAGTTGGTAACATGTTCAACCTCTCTCGCGAACGAGTACGACAAATCCAAAGTAAAGCCATGCGGAAATTGCGGCGTCCCCACATCGCCAAGCGGTTGAAGGGGTGGCTGATATAAGTCAAAAGTTAAAAGTCAAAAGTTAAGATTAATTACTTAGCAGCTATTGACTGTAGACTCCTAACTCTGGAGTATTGTCTATGGACTATTGACCATGGACTTTTGACACAATGACTTCTGAAAGTAATTTAATAGTGCGTTTTGCCGAACCTGCTGACTGTGGTGCGATATTTGACTTAGTAAAAGCACTTGCAGAGTACGAAAAGTTATCTCATGCGGTAACTGGCAGCCCTGCCGCACTAAAGGAGCATTTGTTTGGCTCCTCGAAATATGCTGAGGCTATATTAGCAGAATATACAGGGCAAGCTGTGGGGTTTGCCCTATTTTTTCATAATTATTCAACATTCCTCACCAAGCCAGGAATATATCTAGAAGATATATTTGTTTTGCCAGAGTATCGAAGTCAAGGAATTGGCAAAGCACTTTTAATTAAAGTCGCTCAGATAGCCGTAGAAAGAGATTGCGGACGTTTAGAGTGGAGTGTTTTAGATTGGAACGAACCAGCTCAAGCATTTTACCGCCACATGGGAGCATCAATTTTAGATGAATGGCGAATTTGCCGTGTTACGGGTGAGGCGTTGAAGGAATTGGGGATAGGGGATAGGGGATAGGGAATTGGGGAAGGTGGGGCCCCCTCTGGGGATAAGGGGCAACGGGGATAGGGGATCGGGAATAGGAGACAAGGGGGAGAATAAACACCAATCCCCTTTCCCCTTTCCCCTATCCCCCTTTCCAAAGTATGACAACGTGTCTTTTGACTAGGAAAAGCTGTGAAGCTGAGAATTAGTAAGGATTATGGACGACTTCTAAGTCCTTTTTGCAGAGGAAACACGGAATGAAAAAGATTTTGTCAGTGTTGCTGCTTGGCATCACAATCTTCACCTTCGCTTTTAATCGCCCTGCGTTAGCCGCAGATGCAGCTAACGGTGCTAAAGTCTTTAGTGCTAATTGTGCTTCTTGTCATGCAGGTGGTAAAAACTTGGTGCAAGCAAATAAAAGCTTGAGCAAAAGTGATTTGGAAAAATATGGCATGAACTCAGCAGAGGCTATTATTGCCCAAGTGACAAATGGTAAAAATGCTATGCCGGCTTTTAAAGCTCGTTTAAAACCAGAGCAGATTGAAGATGTTGCTGCTTATGTTTTAGGACAAGCTGACAAAGCTTGGAAGTAGAAAAATCAGGGTTAGAGACTAAGAATTACTATTCCATCACATTAGTTTTGATGAGTAAATGCGTTTGTAGTGAGGACTAAAGTCCTCAAATCTTCAAGCACGCGCATTGCTTACTACAAACCTATCAAAACTATGCGATATACCACCAGAAACTAGACCACAAGTAGGTATTTTAAACTACAGATGTACACATATAGACATTGCTAAAATGAGTGTCTGTTTGTGTTTATCTGTAGTTTCGTGTTAACAGCTAGTTGTATTTGAGCCTGTAATTATTACCTATTTTTTCTGATTAATTGTTAGCTACTTGATATCCACACAAAAAGTGATGATTTATGAATTGCTGTTATCGCTTCGTTTTCAGCTTAATCACTATTGTTGTACTTAGTTGTTTATTTTTCTTGTCGCCTGCGTATTCGTTAACTACAACTACTTCTATCATCTCAACTACAGCAGAGGGTTTTTTCAAGCTGGGGGTAGAAAAGATGTTGTATGGTAACTACCAAGGAGCGATCGCAGAATTTCAACAGGCGATTCAACAGAAAAAAGATTTTGGTGCAGCTTATAGTAATCGTTGTCTTGCTTATATCAACATTCAAGATTATCAAAATGCGATCGCAGACTGTACACAAGCAATAAATTTGTCGCCTAAAAACGCTGAGGCTTATTTAAATAGAGGAATTGCTGAGTATAGACTAGGTTACTATGAAGCGGCTATTGCTGATGATCAACAAGCGATCGCTCTCAAGCCAAGTGATTTCCGAGCTTATTATAACCGGGGAATTGCCAATGCTTCTTTGGAAAAATATCAACAGGCAATCACAGACTACAATCTCGCCTTAAGTCAAATTTCCCAGATAGACGGTTCTCTACTTGCCGACATTTATAATGATCGAGGATTAGCACGTTTAGAGCTAACAGATCAACAAAATGCGATGCTCGATTTTAATTTGGCAATTCGCCTGAATCCTATTGACTATCGAGCTTACTTTAATCGGGGTTGTACTTGTGCTAGACGCGAAGATTACGCTGGTGCTGTAGATAATTTTACCAAAGTTATCCGACTTAACCCTAGTGATGGCAGTACTTATATTAGCAGGGGAATAGCCTTCCATCGGCTGGGTTATGAACAAGCTGCGATCGCGGATTTGCTGAAAGCAGCTGATTACTTTGGCTATCAGGGAGAGAAAATAGCATACGAAAAGACATTATCTTTAATCAAAACTGTACGACGACAAATACCATTTAAAGTCGTAATTGCTTGATTTAAACATTACAGTAATTCGTCATAAATTGAATACTAAAGACTCTCAAACCCTGTCTTTGAAAAATATGACAGCCTGTCTTTTGACATGCATTTGCAATAACTGCTAAATATCACTGAGTGTTTCTACTAACAGTGATTGTAAAAGTGAAAAAGTGTCTTTCTTTGCTTCCAGTAACTTTAATTAACCTACTCATTATCTATCCTGTTCTCGCTGACGACACGCAAAATAATCAACAGCTTGTCAACAAATCTCTACAAACAAATTCAGATATTCTTAACTTAAATCAAATAGAGTTACCTGCGACAAAAGCACAATTCTTAACTCAGCAATCTACACCAACTGAAGCAATCGCACAGGTAGAAACCGAAACAGAACCCTCTTCAACTGACGAGAATACTGACAATACTACCAACGAAGCAGATATAGAAACAGAAGTGATTGGGGAACTATACACATTGCCTCAATCAACTCCTATTTACGTAATTGAAAAAGAAGAAATTCAAAAACAAGGCTCAACAAGTGTCGCTGATGTTCTTAAAAGAATGCCAGGATTTGCTATTAATGATGTCGGATATGGAGCAGACATTCACACAGGTACATACTACCGAGGACACTCAATTAATCAATCGGTATTCTTGATTAATGGTAGACCAATTAATACTAACGTCAACACCTATCATGGAGCCACTGATTTAAATAGCATTCCTGTAGAATCAATTGACAGAATTGAATTATCAAGTGGTGCTGTTACCACTTTGTATGGTTCATCTGGCTTTGGCGGAGTCGTGAATATTATTACCAAACAAGGTAGTTTAACTCCTCAATTTAATGGTGCTGTAGAATTTGGCTCATTAAATTTTAATAATCAACAAACAAGTTTTAACGGCTCATTTGATGCTGTTAAATATAATTTCAGTTTTGAAAGAAGCTTCATTGACAATCGCTACAAAGTACCAGAAGGTGCAGCAAATCGTAATGCTGATGGTTATTTAACCAATGCAGATAGTGCTACCAGTAGTTATTTTGGTAGTTTGATCTTTGATTTAAATGACAGAAATACTCTCAGCTTCGACGCCACAAAACTTAGCAGTCGGCGCGGGTTAGTATATTTTGGTTTTCCACTGCAAAAAGACCGATTAGATCACGATGGACTAAATATTGGTTTATCTTGGAAAACCCTATTAGGTAATGGCGAAAATTCCATTTTGACAACTACATTGGGTTACAATCAGGATTATTTCAGTACCTATGGCCCTACTGTTTTTCGAGGCAGAGAATATAACCGTACAGGTGTTTTAGATACTCAATTATTTACAGCCAGATTGGATCATGATTGGCGAACAAGTGTAGATAATAGATTGCGATGGGGCTTGGAGTTTCAAAATACAAACTTAGATGGTAACACTGAAAGTACACGTCCTGATCGGCTGGCTTTAAATGAAAATGAAAACGAAAATTTATTAAATACAGCTTTATTTGTCCTCAATACTTGGAACATTACTAGAAACTTGGAGTTAGATTTAGGATTGAGACAAAACTTTGATAGTCAATTTGGTAATTATCTCAATCCTAGTGTGGGATTTCGTTATGGTGTAACGCCAAAGTTTGCTGTACGGGGAAGTTGGATAGGAGGACAGCGCAATCCTGGTTTAGATCAACTGTATCTTTATGATACTGTTCATGGTTGGTTGCCAAATCCAGATTTAGAACCAGAAAAGGGTTCATCTTGGACTGCGGGAGTAGATGTTAATTTCTTAGAGAATTTGACAGGACAATTCACTTACTTTGGCAGTAGTTTAGATAATCGCCTGGGAGTAATTCAAGGAAGATGGGAAAATATTGGACTTGTAGATACCAATGGTTTTGAAGCAGCGTTAAAATGGCAAGTTAATTCTAGCTGGTCTACTTTTGTTAACTATACTTATACAGATGCCCAGATCAAAACAGGACTAGAAAAAGGTTTACAATTGGGAATGATTCCCTATTCTGTAGCTCAAGTTGGTCTTGGTTATCAAAGTGGAGGATGGCAGGCTAATTTGTATGCTACTTATAATAGTGGCGCTCGCCGAGCCTTTTTTACCAATCCAGGAGATAAAACCACAGATTTTGTCCCATCATTCTTTAACTTAGATTTCAGCGCTCGCATACCTTTAACAAGAACATTGGGAATAAGAGTATACTTAGAAAACTTACTGGGTGAGCAATACGAGCGAGTCAATCGTACCTACAGCCCTGGGTTTACTTTTCGGATTGGTTTAACATCGAATTAGTCATTAGTCATTAGTCATTGCTCAAACTTTTCGCAAAATCTAAAATCCAAAATCCAAAATGGTTTTACTCCCTACCTCATGAAAGCCAAGATTGAAAACGATGTACTTTTCCTTCATCACGAAGATGTACCAGAGTATAAAAAAGGTGGTTCTGTGGTGAGGAATAGCTATTTTTGGGCGCTGCGTTCTATTGCAGGTAGGGCTTCCAGATATAGTGATTGGGAATATGAACCAGAGGTTTGGTTCGCACTTACACGAATGTTGTTGTCTTTTACTGAGTCTGGTTATTTAGGTGTTCGAGAAACTGTGTTAGAGTTTCCGGCAGGTGAGGAAATTCCACCACTGCTACGAGATGTTTCAACTTGGGAATGAGAGATTACATTGAGGTGAAAGTTCTCTATTGAGAGCGATAGCTGGTTTGTGGAATCGTCTGGTGCGACCTCTCCTAGAAGAAGTCTTATTTTTGGTCACTGACTCTTGCGGCACAATATACAATTGAACTAAACTAAGTTTATAAACTTAGTTTTATGCGAATATGGAAACTGTAAATATCCATTACTGCAAAACGAACCTCTCTCGACTGTTGTCTCGTGTGGAACTTGGAGAAGAAATTATTATTTCAAACCGAGGTATCCCAATTGCAAAGTTGGTTCCGTTTCATTTGTCATCCAATCGGGGAGCAAGTTTAGGGCTGGATCGAGGCCGTTTCACCGTGCCAGAAGACTTTAATGCTCCTTTGCCAGAAGAGATTTTGGCAGCATTTGAGGGTGGTGAAGAGTGAAGCTCTTGTTAGATACTCAGTGTTGGTTATGGTGGTTTGCCCAACCAGAGCGGTTGAGTGAGGAGACAATTGCACACATTACCGATGAAACCAACGACTTGTGGCTCTCTGTTGCTAGCATCTGGGAAATAGGCATCAAAGTTGCAATCGGAAAGTTGCCGTTACCAGAACCAGTAGATAGCTACATTTCTAGCCGTATGAAACAGTTAGATGTGAGGTCGCTGGAAATTACAGCACCTCATGCGTTACAAGCGGCGGCGTTGCCCTTGTATCATCGAGATCCATTTGACAGAATGTTGATTGCCCAAGCGCAGTCAGAGGACATGACGCTCGTGAGTGCTGATTCAATATTCAAGAAATATAGCGATGTTTCCATTCTTTGGGCAGCCAATTTGTAAGAATTCATCCCTTATTGACGTAACGATTCTGAGCTTACTGCTTTTGTTAATAAGTGATCGGCAAATTTAGCCAACTACTCAAATTCTCAGCTAACCAGTCAAGTTCTGGGTTAGTCAGATAACCTTTACCACCAAGTTCAAATTTCTTTATTCCTACCCAAATGTCAATTTGAGGAGGAACTGTAATACTTTCTCCTGCGGAATCTCTCCTGTACGAAAGACGAGTGAGTTCAATTTTCACAATATTTTGTCGAGGTGCGGTAAGAACTGGTGGACATTTTACTCCCAGGAGTTCACGAGTTAGAGAGATTTCCTGTTGAGTAATGCGAAGTCTGACTTGTCCAAACAAAGTAAAGAGAATATTCCAAATCAAGTAAAAACCAACACCCAAGTGACAGATTGCAAATAAGGCTGCGAACCATCCGCCAGTACTCCACATACTAAAAGCGACACCGTACCACATCACGAGAAAAGAGTTCCAGGCGATCGCAAATCCAATGATTGGAATTAATCCCAGGTGAAAACCCCGTGGTGGAATCAGAATCTCTAACATCTCTCTGGTGTTGGTAAGTTTTACTTTGCTACCAACAGGCTTTTTCGCAATTGCTAAGGAACTTTCTCGTAAATTTGATGTTTCTAGAGCTTCTAACGCCTGTTTTGCTGATTTTAACCGTAAATCTAAACTGGGTTCTGTGAGCCATTTCAGCCAATCAACGAGATTCGGACTGAGATTAACTCTATCTTCAAAAAGTATTCGCATCTCCCGTTGGGGGAATTCATCGGGGTGCTGTCCTGTCACCAGATAAATAAGCGTTGTCCCTAAAGCATAAAGGTCTGAAGCGGGTACGGTTCGCCCACCAAATTGTTCAGGAGGCATGTAGCCATAAGTACCAACCACCGTCCTAGTACCACTATGTACCACAGTTTGCACACAACCAAAATCAATCAAGTAAATCTGTCCAGGACTATTACCAGTGCGATCGCCCAACAAAATGTTACTTGGTTTAATATCTCGATGCACGATGGGAGGTTGGCGACTATGGAGGTAATCTAAAATTCCTAGTAATTGCTTGGCGATCGCTTTTATTTCTTCTTCGCTAAAGGTACGACCAGACTCTATCCAATTTTGTAATGATCTGGCTTCAATATAAGTTTGAACCAAAGCA
This sequence comes from Pelatocladus sp. BLCC-F211, assembly GCF_041928655.1. NCBI lineage: Bacteria > Bacillati > Cyanobacteriota > Cyanophyceae > Nostocales > Hapalosiphonaceae > Pelatocladus > Pelatocladus sp. BLCC-F211. The sequence goes on from NZ_JBHFLM010000249.1 coordinate 12,730, forward strand.
AAGCCTTTGCCTAATTCAGTCTCAACATCGAAGCGATCAATATATTTAGGTATTGCTGGATGATCTAAAGATTGTAGGACTTCTACTTCACGTTCAAAAAGTTTCAAATCATCCCAGTTAAAGTCAGGACTAAACAACAGCAACTTGACTACAACAGACGATCCTGTTTGTAAATCGTTTGCGAGAAAAGTTCTCCGACCAGTCTGACGACCAAGCAGAGATTGAATGCGATAGCGATCGCGCAAAACTCGATTAACCAGTTGATCCATTGCTTGAGGATGATAAGCAGGGTAAAAGGCTTAATACTGTTCTATCAGTCTATTCGCTTACTATTTCAGCCTTTTGTAATAATTTGTCACACCAGAACAACCAGAGGAACCAAAACATCATCTTGTGTTTGTCCAATCCCCAAAAAGCGTCCATCTTCTGAATAAACTCGTAATATTTGTGAAGAAGAATCTGCAAAAGCAATTTTCTGACCTTGACACCATTTTTGATCTGCTGGTGCGCTTAAACTAACAGATGGTAAATGCTGCAAAGCTAAGTCGGGGGAAAGCGGTTGAAAAGTTCCAGCTTGTAGTTGTGTTTCTAAATCGGTAAATGTCAGGCTATTTTCTAGTATAAAACCACTGCTAGCGGTGCGTTGCAAAGCGGCGAGAGTACCACCAGTTTCTAATACCGAACCTAAATCACGAGCGATCGCTCTAATATATGTTCCCGTACCACAGGCGATCGCCACATCTATTTCTGGAAATTCCCCTTCTCGCCAGTCTAAAATCTCTATTTTGAAAACTTCTACTGTTCGCACTGGTGCTTCCACCGTTTCACCCTTGCGTGCTAAGTCGTACAAACGTTTTCCCTCCACTTGTATGGCGCTGTAACTCGGTGGAATTTGCTCGATTTTGCCTTGAAATTGTTGAAGTGCATTTTCTACTGTTTTAAAAGTTAAATTTGTAACTGATTTCTCAGTAATGATTTCTCCCTGCAAATCATCAGTTGTGGTACGCACACCCAGCCTAATTGTTGCACGGTAAGCTTTTTCACCAGGAAGATATTGTAATAAACGCGTGGCTTTACCCAGTGCAATTGGTAACACACCTGTTGCTGCTGGATCGAGAGTACCAGCATGTCCGACTCGCTTGAGACGCACCAGCTTTCGCGTCTTCGCCACGCAGTCATGAGAAGTCCAACCAAATGGTTTGTTGAGATTGAGGAAACCAAACACAATAATCAGTTATCAGTTATCAGTTATCAGTTATCAGTTATCAGTTATCAGTTATCAGTTATCAGTTAACTGATTATCTAGCCCATTGTTGCAAAATATAAGCATAAAAAGCTTCTTTATCAACTTTATCCATTGCGTAAATTTTCCGACCTCCAGAAACTATTTTTGTACGTCCTTGGCTGGGGCCAGAAGTAATAATTTCGGTTTCCCACTCCCGGAGTTGATATAATTCGGGGCGAGCTAAATAAGCTGTTGCTAGTACGTCCCAAAAATAATAATCCTGGGGAATAACGAGTGCATAACATTGTCCAGCTAAATCTGAAATCGGATAGTGACGTTGTTGTCCCATTTTTCGGACAATTTCCGATGTCACAGGTACATTGTTAGTCAAATCTAAAGGACACATAATAATTTCAATTTGGGTTCGCCAAACCCGTGCTGCGGAAACTGCGTCCCAATAAACATTCCATTCTGCGGAACCATCTTGTCCTGGTTCCCAATTTTTTTCCACATTACCAGGGACATTTAGCGCTCCTCCCATCCAGACGATTTTTTGAATTTTGGCTTCAATATCTGGTGCTTTGTCTAATGCTGTGGCGATCGTTGTCAGGGGGCCAGTTACCATTAGCGTTACAGGTTCTGGTGCTGCTCGCAACACTTTCACCATAAAATCCTGACCAGATTCTGAGACTAGAGGTGTAATAATGCGATCGCTTTGATTGAGAATTGGGAAATGGTCTACCACAAAAGAATCACGACGATAAAGATAGGGAAAAGGATTTATCCCACGGACAGTGCTTTCTGCAACTCTAATATGAGAACCCCCCATCAAATCGAGGATTTTACGTGTAGCACTAACAGCAGGTTGGATATAGCAATCAGCAGGAGTGACAACCACACCCAGAAGTTGGATATGATCCATAGTCATCAGTAGCATAGTTGCTAAGTAGTCATCTACACCACCATCGTGATCCATTAACACAAGTTGTTTAGACATAACAGGAGAACTAAAAAAAATGGATGAGTTTATGAAAGCTGCTATTGACGAAGCAAAACAAGGTAGACAAGAAGGTGGGATTCCCATTGGTTCCGTGCTTGTCAAAGATGGCAAAATTGTCGGTAGAGGACATAACAAGCGCGTCCAAGATAATGATCCTGTCACCCACGCCGAAATTGATTGTCTTCGCAACGCTGGTAGAATTGGCAGCTACAGAGGTACAACACTCTATTCAACCTTAATGCCGTGCTATTTGTGTGCTGGTGCAGTAGTACAATTTGGGATCAAAAAAGTTATAGCCGCAGAATCGAGAACTTTTCCTGGCGCCAAAGAATTTATGGTATCCCGTGGCGTCGAAGTCATTGATTTAGACTTAAAAGAATGCGAAAAAATGATGAGTGAATTTATTCAACAAAATCCAGAACTATGGAACGAAGATATTGGTAATTGAAGGTGAAGGTTAAAAAGTAAGTAAGTCGGCGCTAATATTTCAAGCAATGTTAAGAAATTTAAATGTAGGGTGCATCGCTACAAATGAAAAATGACTATTGTACAGACGCGGAGACCAGAGTAAGAGACTATTTATAAAGTAAATCTTAAGTAGGGTGTGTTATGGCTTCAGCCTAACACACCAGTTATTGGCGATGCGTTAGGCGCTTTTATGAGCTAAATTTTTCACGAAAAACATTATAAAAGCGCCTAACACACCCTACAGT
>NZ_JBHFLM010000025.1:0-8348 GCF_041928655.1 Pelatocladus sp. BLCC-F211
AGAGTTGTAGCACCTGGCGTTTGAGGAACGTAGACGCGCCCTGCGCGGCTGATCGCAGAGTAACCCAACATTATCAAGGCTTTGTTGGGTTTCGCTTGCACTCAACCCAACCTACATTTCTTCTTAACTGAACCGTATTGCCTTATATTGATGCTTCCTATACATGCTTGTGTCCGGCGATGGAAATGGTTGAGTTGGGGTATGACCAAGTGATTGCGATCGCAAATGAACCCGAAACTTTATATCGCGATATGTTTCAATTAGAAGCAATTCCTAATCACTACCAAGGCGTTAATATCCACGTTATTAAACCAGATGTGAATCCTAAAGAGTTTGAAGTCGATTTTATAAATGCTACTGTTGAAGGGTTAGCTGGTTTGTATCAGCATGGACAAGACAAAGGCAAAGAATTTATCTCTAAAAATTTTTATTGAAGCGCGGAATTATGGAAAAACAACCAATCACAGTCATAGGAGGTGGACTCGCTGGAACGGAAGCAGCTTGGCAAATCGCCCAAGCGGGAATACCAGTAATTCTCTATGAAATGCGTCCCCAACGCTTTAGTCCTGCTCACCACACAGAACACTTAGCGGAATTAGTTTGTAGCAATTCTTTTGGCGCAATGGCAAGCGATCGCGCGACTGGTTTGTTACATGAAGAACTGCGCCAATTAAAATCGATAGTAATTGGCAAAGCTGATGAACACCAAGTTCCTGCTGGAGGAGCGTTAGCAGTTGATCGGGGACAATTTAGCCAAGATTTGACGCAAACCCTCTCTCAACATCCTTTAATTGAATTGCGTCGAGAAGAACTACGTGCAATCCCGGAAGGTATTGTTGTTTTAGCAACAGGCCCTTTAACCAGTCCCGACTTAGCTGAAGACTTGCGTCGCTTCACGGGGATGGAATATCTCAGCTTTTTCGATGCTGCTAGTCCGATTGTTGTGGGTGAAACCATCAACCATGATATTGCTTTTCTCGCCTCTCGCTACGACAAAGGCGAAGCAGCTTATCTCAACTGTCCGATGAACAAAGAGCAATATCTACAGTTTTGGCAAGAACTACGTAACGCCGAACAAACAGAATTAAAGGACTTTGAGCGAGAAACAGCGAAATTTTTTGAAGCTTGTCTACCCATTGAAGAACTAGCACACCGAGGAGAAGATACAATGCGCTACGGGCCTTTAAAGCCAGTAGGATTGTCAGATAGTCGCACAGGTGAACGATCCTATGCTGTAGTGCAGCTACGACAAGAAGACAAAGCCGGTCAACTTTGGAATATGGTCGGATTCCAAACTAACCTGCGCTGGGGTGAACAAAAACGTGTCTTCCGCATGATTCCCGGTTTAGAAAATGCTGAGTTTGTGAGGTTGGGAGTGATGCACCGTAACACCTTTATTAATGCTCCCCAGCTGATGCTATCCAGCTTACGATTCAAAAATCGTCCAACTTTATTGGCTGCTGGACAGTTAATTGGTACTGAAGGTTATACTGCTGCTGCTGCTGATGGATGGTTAGCTGGTACAAACGCCGCACGCATCGCTTTAGGGAAAGAAGCGTTAACCCTACCATCAACAACAATGATGGGAGCGCTGTTTGAATTTATCAGTTCAGCTTCACCCAAACATTTTCAACCCATGCCACCCAACTTTGGTATTTTGCCCGAATTAGGTGAGAAAATCAAAAATAAACAAGAGCGATACGGACGTTATCGCGATCGCGCCTTGTCTGATCTTAAAAGTTTTATAGATCATAAGCTTAATGGTTAGTGGTTAGTTTTTTGTTATTCAGAACCACCAACCACCAACACTAATTACCTGATCTTTTTTGGTCTTGAATCGATTCCTCTTTGGTAATTGCTAACCCATGTATACCAATGGCTGCGATCGTCGCGCCGATAAAACCCCAAGTACCATTAGTAAAAGCGTTCATGCGATGAACCATACTCCGATGATAGGCTAATTGTAATTGTCTATCATCTGCTCTTCTTTGCCTTGCTAGTTGTTCGACAAACCTTTCGGTTCTTTCCATCGTTGCAAAATCAGCATTGTACGCGTAGATCGATGTTGCTACTACCATCAAGCCTGGAAAAACCAGAGCAATCAAAAGAATGGCTCTGCCTATACTCATAGAAACCTCGTATTAACTTGAGAAATCCTCTATCTTGAAAATGGCTGTGGGGATGGGGGAAGGTCGGGGTCCCCTTGGGGGATACGGGGCAGGTGGGGTCCCCTCTGGGGATAAGGGGCAACGGGGATCGGGGATCGGGGATCGGGGAATAGATTTTCATCCCCGTGTGATTTTCCCGTGATTGACTATCTTGAAGATGGGGAAGAGATAACGATATGAGAACTAGAACTTCTAATAAAGCTGACTGAAGAAGGCTGGGTGTGAGGTACAGAGGCAGATTTGTTAATTTACCCCCATCCTGATACACCCAGTCAAAGTAGTTGTGTTTATTTGCGTCTAGTTACTTATCTTGAAATTAATGCTGGCATAGCTGGAATTTTGCTTCAGTGTGTAGCGAACAAATTTTGATGGTTGCTAACGCGGTAAGTAGGATTGCTGCTTTATGAACTTGGTGTCTTAGTGTCTTAGTGGTTAATAAAATTTATTTTTGTCCACAAAGACACAAAGAAGACTTGATCTTAAATAGGAAGACGAGCTAATTCAACTTCTAACTCAGCAAGCTGAATTTCCTGCTGTCCAGAAATTCCCAAACGACGCAAGTTGAGAGATTGATTCATTGCTTCTTTTTCGCCAACTACAGCAATCAGTGGAATCTTGCGTGCAGACAGTTCTCGAATCTTTTTAGCAATCGTGCGATCGCTCACATGCAATTCTACTCTCGCTCCAATTTGTTTTAGCCTTCTGAAAATCACTTCTGCCCAATCCGCAGATTTTTCGGAAACTGAAGCCACAGCAATTTGCACAGGAGCAACCCACAGTGGTAAAACTCCATTATGATTTTCCAACAAGATGCCAATCCAGCGTTCCAAAGAACCCAGAATTGCTTGGTGCAGAATCACTACCTGCTCTAAATCTCCTTTTTGATTGACAAAGGACAAATCAAAAAGTTGAGGAAAGTTAAAATCAACTTGAATCGTACCACATTGCCACAATCTTCCCAGATGATCTTGCATACTGATTTCAATCTTGGGACTATAAAAAGATCCTTCACCAGGCGCGAGTTCATAGGCGTAACCCAGTGCTTGGACTGCATCAATCAAAGCAGATTCAGCTCGATCCCATTGTTCATCTGACCCAAGACGCTGTTCTGGTCGCAGAGCAATCCGAATGGAAAAGTGATTATATCCAAAGACTGCATAAACCTGTTTGACCATACTCAGAAAATTGCCAATCTCATTTCTAATATCACCTTCCCGACAAAAGATATGAGCATCATCCTGGACAAACTGGCGCAGACGCATACAACCAGATAGCGTTCCCGAAGGTTCGTTGCGATGAGCCATACCAAATTCCATCAATCGCATTGGTATTTCTCGATAACTGCGTTTGTGGGATTTGTAAATCGCGATGTGTGCGGGACATGACATTGGTTTCAATGCATAATCTGGTTCTTCTTCTGCATCCGAACTACCCACAATAAACATATTTTTGCGGAACTTTTGCCAGTGTCCAGAAAGTTCCCAAAGTGACCGATTCAATGCTACTGGCGATCGCACTTCTGCAAAATCATGGTCTTGGTAAACCTCTCGCATAAAATCTTCAATCAGCCGTAACAACTTTAACCCAATCGGATGCCAAAAAATCATCCCTGGACTATGTTCTTCAAAGTGAAATAAATCCATTACTTTTGCTAGTTCGCGATGATCAGACATGGTTGTATCTCCTGTAAATCAATGTTTTTTGCTAATAAAAAACCCCTCTAGGTTTGACCTAGAGGGGCGATTGAGTTTCGATTGCACACAGCAACTATCCTCACGTCCCTCCAGGCGCGATAGTTGTGGTTGTGGTAGTGAGGTGAATAAATTGATAAATAAACATAGGTTTTTTCCTAATTTGGATGACCATAAAAACTCAAAACCCTCCGAGACACTATCTGGAGGGTTGATCTGGTGCTATCGAATTTCAAGTCAACGTGATCGCCTCACAACCCTCCTGAGTTGATAGTAGTGGTGGTAGTTGTTGTTTGGCGGACGTTTACTTGCATGGTGATTTGAAAACTTGATATATTACTCGTTTAATTTTATTAAAACAAATCTCTGTCTCGTGTCAAGCTTTGTAGCATATAGACATAGAGCCGAGATCCTGCAAAAAAGGAAATCAAAGTTGAAAAGTGTTTGAAAGAATAATATGTCTGGTATGTAATAACTTAAAGCTGCTATTAGCCGGAATTTTTTAATAGCAATAGACTAAAGCCCTTTTCCGCCGCGTATTAATGCAATAGCAAAGTTTTCACCTACTAAATTATAATAAGGTTCTTGTATGGCTTGATGCTGCTCAAGAGCACTTTTAGGTACCTTCTCAGTTAAATGGTTCATAATATCTGCAATTGTTACTACTTTACGGCCGCGCTTGCAAGCTGCTCCTCTAAAAGCTTGTATCAAGTGGTAAGTGAAAATGCTCATTTGTTTTTTTGTATTAATCCAAGATTTTTGATTATCTCTGCATGAGGTTAAAACTACTCGACCTTCAGCTTCTTTTAGAGCATCAATAATATCTTTAGGAGTAGTTGCCTCAAAGCCTCGAGGGGCTTTAGCGGTTGCCATTCCTCCCGCATGGCAGCTATCGATTATAACCAGCAAGCGTTCTGACTCAATTTCGCGTAAAGCTCTTGTAAAATCTTCTGCACTTAAAGCAGTGTTTTCGATATTAGATTTATCAGTCTCATGTGGCACTAGATAATATCCTGTGCTTTGGTTGAACCAACCGTGACCCGAATAATACACAATTGCAGTAGCATTTCTTTGTGTGTTACTCTTCAACCACTCTAATCCTTCTAGGATTCCTGAACGTGTAGCTTTTTCATTACATAATACACAAATATGATGTGGGCTTTGAGGATAAGCACAAAGTTTTGGATTCACTAAAATGTTCTGAAGCTCTGTAACATCTTTAATAGTTTCTGGTAAGGATAAACTGTTGTCTTGACATTTTCCAACACCAATAAGTAAAGCATAACCATTGTCAAAATTATCAAGATTCTTATCTCTAAAGTGACTCAATACACGTGAAAATATTCTTTTGAGATGTAAGAATTTTATATAAAAAAATATTACAAATACCAACACTAATACTACAATTAAAATTTTTAATAACAAATAGAATGGTAGAGGTCTTGGAGATATGTAATAACCGTTACTATCTTGTTGTACATTATAGTTCTTGAGTAACTTCTGTATTTCAGATTTATTCTTGTCAAGGAATTTATTAACAATAGACTTCCATGTACTATCATCACCAGGGAGTATTAATGCGTAATCTCCCGAACTGATAATAGGCTCAGACAAAATTTCATAAGAACTAGAAACATTTGAATTTGAAACTTTTTTTGGTAAAATTTCATCAAATAAATAATGCAATAAAGGTTCATCGCTTGCTATAGCATCAACTTTTATCTTATTATTGTTATTTCCCAATAAACTGTCTACAGCGTCTTCTCTACTTTCGAAGGATTTTGTTTCTACCTTATCAGGATAACGAGTACTGATACTATAAGGTGTATTAGTTCCTTCTAAATATCCAATTTTTAGTTTTTCGTTTTTACTAGGTTGATTATTATCCGGTAATAAAGATTTCTTTGCTTGATCTATTAACAGCAATTGATGTATGTTTTTAAGATAAGGCTCGGAAAATTTAATATTAGGATTCTTTTTGTTTCCTATTCTATCAAAAGCATTGTTCGGGCTAATTTTTGTATCGGAACCACATTCTCCAGCCAAAGTATATTCACGATTATCTGAATAAGGATTTACATATTCTGTATAATGATAACGTTGATCGTATGATATCGGTTTTAATTTAATGCTAATAGATATACTTAGCTCGTTTTGTAAAAACTCTTCAAAATTTTTTATTAAATCAACACAAAAACCTCCCAGTAGGGGATTATTCTGATCATTCAGATTTGCCGCACGGCTTATGTCCACATAACCAAAGGGTGGAGTAGCTACTCTAATTCCCCAACTAAGACTGCCTTGATTTATAGCTGTTTGTATAACTCTACTAGATTCTAAGTTTTTTTGTAACCGTCCCTGTGTTAAAGCCGCCTTATTTAATAATAAAATAGATGCTGTTATAACTATCAAAAATAAAACTTTAAATTTAATTAATTTTCTTGATATCATTATTTAAATAAAAAATAGTACCTTCCAAGATATAAAAAATAGTTTAATACATTTCCTACTTTAAAGCCAGTAATAATACGATACTTATTTAAGCAATGGCACTTTTTTATACAAAAAATGAAAAACGTAATTATGTACTAGTAGCGCGTCTAGTCTAATTTGTTGGGTTGATTCATCATGATGACGATTAAATTTTTGTTTTTAACAGTTTTTTAAACCCAACATTTTAAGCTTGTCACGCTACTAGGTTGTGTCTGCTTGTAACCTTCTTGTGTTTGGGTAAAATAGGAAAATTAATAAGCTGAAGTCTATATAGGGTCTGCTGAATAGCTTTAAAACTCTTATCTTATAAGCTTTTCAGGCTATTTTTGGAGAAAAAAGTGCAAAAGAATCAGATTATAAGGCTTAAAAACCTTGCATTGATGATTTTTTAGACTCCAAAAAATTGTTAACAATATGGGTAAAACAGTTCCCTGTTCCCTGTTTCCTGTTCCCTACCCCCGCCAAAGAACTTTTTCAGCAAGCCCTATATAGGATAAGCTTTTTCAGCATATATTTCCGTTGTTGCAGGGTTATCGGGTCAATGCCGTACGTATAGAGCAAAAAAATTCCCCAATCCCTAGTTACACCTAACAAATTTTTGGGAACACTACTCATGATGTTTTGAGCGATCGCCTGCTTCTATCTAACAACATGAGAGTGCTATTTCTGGAAAAAAAGAGAATTTATGATTGTATCTATCTTGCATTTTTAGTAATTTTATGCATATCGCTAACATTGCCAGCTAACGCAGTACCAACAACATCTGATGCAATTAAGAATTTGCAACAACAGCAACAGCAAATTAACCAACAGCATCAAAGTATTAAACAGGAACGCGATCGCTTAACCAATTTACAACAAGCAGCCCAAGAAAGACTCAACGGCTTACAGCAAAACCTGAAAACTACTGATACACAAATTCAAGATAGTGAATTACGCCTCAAGCTAGCAACAGAACGTTTACAGGAACTACAAGCAGATTTAGCAACCAAAGAACTTGCTTATCAACAACGACAAACAGCGACAATTGCTCGATTACGCTTTCTGCAACGTTCGCCAGTTAGTCTAGGCTGGGCGGTTTTGTTGCAAAGCCAAAATCTCAGCGACTTTATCAGTCACCGCCGTTATTTGAAGTTAGTATATCAAGCAGACCAGCAAATTTTAGCTAAACTTACAACCCAAGCCAACGAAATCAACAACCAAAAAATAAAAGTAGAACAGCAAAAAAACGAAATAGCATTGATGAGACAACAATTACTCGCCCAAAAAGCCGATTATCAAACCCAAGCAGACTTACAGCAGGAATTAATCGGGCGTCTTAATAGCGATCGCTTGGCATTAGAAGCGGCGCAAACCCAGTTAGAGAAAGACTCCCAAGCGATTACAACTTTAATTCAACAAAAGGTAGCACAAGCAGAAGCAAAAGTCAAGACAAACAGCCGCAACAGCGTGATTATTCGTGGTACAGGGATGTTTGCGTATCCCAGCGATGCACCTACCAGTAGTCCCTTTGGTTGGCGAGTACATCCGATTCTCGGTTATCGCCGCTTTCACGCAGGTCAAGATTTTGCTGCCAGCTACGGCAGTACAATTAAAGCAGCAGACTCAGGTACAGTGATTTTTGCTGGTTGGTACGGTGGTTATGGTAAAGCTGCAATTATTGACCACGGTAATGGTATAACTACACTCTACGGACACAGTAGTGAATTGTATATTTCCGAAGGGCAAACAGTCAAACGCGGACAAGCGATCGCCGCAGTTGGTTCCACGGGTTTATCTACAGGGCCTCACCTCCACTTTGAAGTCCGCAAAAATGGTACACCAGTAGATCCGATGAATTATCTTTGACACAAATCAACTGGAGTTTAGACTAAAAGCGATATGAGAGAACGCAAACCAAATGGAATTAGAGGTTAAAAATATTCTCAAGTCAGCCTCAAAGCATCCGCGGCCTTGAACAATTATTGTGTAGTATGCTTGTTGAGAAAAAATACAA
>NZ_JBHFLM010000026.1:0-25478 GCF_041928655.1 Pelatocladus sp. BLCC-F211
GTAAATTATCATCGGTTTCGACCTAACCAACTACTCTTTTATGTTAACACATCGTGCATAATATCTGTGTGAAGATACTGAAAACTTTGTGTCGTGGAAGGATAAATCCTTCACTGGTGGCTTTCATCCCGTGGCTCAAGCCACAGGGTTTTCAACCTACGCTCTTATAAGCAAGGAGGGAAAGCTGATTTGCAGAAAGCTGCTGAATTATTTAAGCAGGAAGGCAGAATGGATGCATATCAAAAAACCCTGGAAACAATGCAAGAGCTTCAAAGAAATGGATTGATATAAGTAAGACAGCGCAAATAATCAAAAATTTGTAGTGTAGATGCTCGTAAGAACGGCTTCGGTGTAGTAAGGACTAAAGTCCTTACTACGAACTTATTTTAATATTTTTACATTAATTAACATACTTTGATTTATTCTCACCGACTTACTTATTATTTCTAAATTCCTAATTTTTCTGTTGATATTTCACCACTTTTAACATAAAAAATCTGGGAAGAATTCAACCATTGGGAATCAAAAGCACCCAAATGAGTAGTAGTAATTATTGTTTGAAAACGGTCTTGAATTGTATCAAGTAATTGATTTTGACGAGATGGATCTAGTTCAGCTAAAACATCATCAAGAAGTAGCAGTGGTGGTTCTCCCACAACTTCTTCAATTAATTTTAATTCTGCTAGTTTCAAAGCTAATACTAGGGTTCGTTGCTGACCTTGAGAACCATATTGACGGGCTGGTGTTTGATTAATGATTAATTCTACTTCGTCCCGATGTGGCCCAACCAAAGTAGTACCTTGGTGCAATTCAGCAATAGTTCGTTGTTGCAACTTTTCTAGAAAGGCTTGCTGTACCTTTTCTGGATAATTTTGTTCTAAAGGAACATTGGGTGAATATTTAATTTGCAAAATTTCTTTACTGCCACTAATGCTAGCGTGCCACATTTTGGCAATCGGAGCGAGTCGTTGTATGGCTCGTTCTCTGCGCCGAATTACTCGCGTACCTGCGATCGCCAACTGTGTATCCCATATAGCTAATTCAGATTGTAAAGACGTTGTATACAACGTCTCTACATTGCGTTTCAAAAAGGCGTTTCGCTGGCGCAATATTTGATGATATTGTTGCAAAATGTGCGCGTATACTGGTTCTAGTTGAATCAACAGAGTATCTAGCCAGTGACGACGACCTTCGGGACTTCCACGTACTAATTCCAAGTCCAAGCTAGAAAACTGCACGCCATTGAGGACACCGAGAAAGTCCATTTGACGCCGGAGGTTTTCGCCGTTGAGATTTACTGTACGGCGACCATTACGACGCAAAATTAAGTTTAGAGTACTAGTACCAGTTTCTCGTTTGAGAGAAGCACTAATTTGCGCGAGTTCTTCTCCTTCTTGCACTAATTCGCGATCGCGGAAAGTACGATGCGATCGCAATGTTGCTAATAACTCCACCGCCTCCAATAAATTAGATTTTCCCTGAGCATTATCACCCACCAAAATCGTTTTCGGAGCAGTAAACTCAACCTGCTGCTCTTTATAGTTACGAAAGTGTCGGAGGTGGAGGGTTTTTAAATACATAGATTGGGGATTGGGGATCGGGGATCGGGGATCGGGGATCGGGGGTTGGGGAAAGGGGATTGGGGAAAGGGGATTGGGCCATAAATCAGTTAACAGTTTAATTTGATAACTGATAACTGATAAGTCCCTAATCCCCGCTCCCCTTTCCCCAACCCCCGATCTCTAAACGGTTTTTTTGCCCATTAATCGGAAGACGATTTTCTCAATTTCAATCCACACAAACATTAAGGCACTGAAGCCAAGGCAAATCGCCAATTCCGGCAAAGTAATATAGTGTGTGCCGAAGAAATTACGCAGAGGAGGAACATAAACTAGCATCAGTTGTAAAATCGTGGTTAACACAACTGCTCCTAAGACATAGGGATTTGACAAAGGATTCATTTGTATTGTCAGTCGGGTGTTGGAGCGAATCGCGATCGCATGACCCATTTGAGCAAGACACAGAGAAGTAAATACCATTGTTTTCCAACGATCTTGACTCAATTGGTCGCTGTATATAGTTGTGGAATGATTGTAAGCCCACATCATCAAAATAATGGTAATGATCGCGAAAATAATCCCGATGCGAATCATGTAAGAACCCAAGCCTCTAGCGAAAATGCTTTCACGGGGACTAAAGGGGGGACGCTTCATCACGTCGGGTTCGGGGGGTTCTACAGCTAAGGCTAGGGCTGGTAAACCATCTGTTACTAAGTTCATCCACAGAATTTGCAGGGGTGTGAGGGGTACTCCTCCTAATCCTAAGATCGGCGCAGCTGCGATTGTCAGAACTTCACCAATATTACTACCCAGAATATATTTAATAAAACGGCGGATGTTGGTGTAAACAACTCGACCTTCTTCAGTGGCAGCAACAATGGTAGCAAAGTTGTCATCTAGTAGTACCATGTCGCTGGCTTCTTTACTGACATCAGTACCAGTAATACCCATAGCAATACCGATATCAGCTTGTTTGAGGGCGGGGGCGTCGTTAACACCATCACCAGTCATCGCTACAAATCTGCCGCGACGCTGTAAGGCTTGGACAATTCGCAGTTTATGTTCTGGGGCAACTCTGGCATAAATACTCACCAAGTCTACATTTTGCTCTAGGTCTTGGTCGCTCATTCGTTGCAGTTCTTGGCCTGTGAGGACGCGATCGCCTGCTTGGGCAATTCCTAGATCAGTAGCGATCGCTCGTGCTGTTAATTGATGATCACCAGTAATCATAATTGGTCGAATGCCTGCTTCTCGACACTCTTGTACCGCCGCCCTGACTTCGGGACGAGGTGCGTCAAGCATTCCGACTAAACCCACCCAGACTAATTCTTGCTCAGATGTCTCATCTGAACCTTCGCTGGGAATTTCTATAAGCGATTTATAGGCAAAACCCAGTACTCGCAGACCATTAGAAGCCATGCGATCGTTTTCTGCTAAAATTTCATCTCGCTGTTCTTGAGTCAGGGGAACAGCGCCATTACCTACATAAAGTTGAGTACAACGAGCCAAAATTAATTCTGGTGAGCCTTTGGTAAACATTAAATAGCCATGGGACTTCACCAAGTTGCTGATCGTTGGGTCAACTTCATTTAAAGGCGAGACACCTGTTTCTACTTGCTCAACCTTAGAAATCACACTCATCCGCTTCCGTTCTGAGGAAAACGGGAACTCACTCACGCGTGGCAATTTACTATCCCACTGGTCTTTTTCAATTCCTCCTTTGGCAGCCAGTGTCACTAAAGCGCCCTCTGTTGGGTCTCCTAAAATAGTCCACTGTCCTTGCTGCTGTTGCAAATGTGCATCATTACAAACAGCGCAAGCAACTAACAAGGCTTGTAGTTCTGGATTGTCTTGTACTTCAACTGGATGATTTTCGAGTTGAAACTCGCCTGTAGGAGCGTAACCTTCTCCTGTAACGCGGAACTCTTGGTGAAGAGAAGTTGTTTGATCTTGATTTGGGCTAGAAGCATGTGTGTAGACAGCTTGTACTACCATTTTGTTCTGAGTCAGGGTACCGGTTTTATCAGAACAGATTGTGGTGACAGAACCCAGAGTTTCTACGGCTGGTAGTTTGCGAATTAAAGCTTTGCGACGTACCATCCGTTGAGTTCCCAAAGCTAAGGTAACAGTGATCACTGCGGGTAAACCTTCTGGTACTACCGCCACCGCCATACTCAAAGAAACTTCCAATAATTCTGTTAAGTTGCCACCACGCAGCAAACCTACAATTACAACAATAGCTACTAATACTAAAGAACCTGTGACTAGGACATTGCCAAGCTGGGTCATGCGTTGTTGTAGAGGCGTGGGTTCACTTTCCACGGACTGCAACATGGTAGCAATTTTTCCCAGTTCGGTTGTCATGCCAGTGTTTGTTACCAGAACCTTGCCCCGTCCTTGAACAACTTCTGTACCCTGGAATACCGAATTGATGCGATCGCCAATTCCTGTATCTTCAGGTAATGTAGTTTTTGCCTGTTTGTTAACCGCTTCGGCTTCACCTGTGAGTGCCGATTCTCGGATTTGCAAGTTGGATGTTTCTAATAAAAGTCCATCTGCTGACACTTGCACCCCTGCTTCTAGCAGCATTACATCTCCCGGCACTAAATCCTTAGCAGCCACCTCTAATAGTTTGCGGTCACGAATGATGCGGACGTTGGGAGAGGAGAGTTTTTTTAGTGCTGCGAGAGCTTTTTCGGCACGGCTTTCTTGAACATAACCCAGGATACCGTTGAGGATCACAATTGCTAAGATGGCGATCGTATCTTTGAATGGTACTTCACCCGGTTTCAACCCGCCCTTTTGCAACGCCAGCAGGTCTAAAACCCCGGAAATAATCGCCACGGCGATCAGCATCAACAACATGATGTTTTTGAACTGATCTACCAAGATTTCCCAGGCGCTACGACCACCGGTTTCCTCAAGTTCGTTCGGACCGTACTTTTCCAATCGCTGTTGCACTTCTTGAGGTGATAAGCCAGTGTCTGCATTGGTGGAGAGCAGTTCTATTGCTTTATCAACTTCTAAACTATGCCAAGCGGTAGTTGAATCAGGCAGAGAATGAGCAGACATTGTGTAAGTTACAGGAAATGGTTACAGAATTCGATCATAATTTAGTGATAGCTATAAAAACCATCAACTAAAGTTACATTAGGAATATTGCTAAAAAGCGTTAATTTAAGTGTGATTCCTCACACCTCCCTAATTTTTCTACAGCAATATCCAAGTGTTATTGCTAGAGTAACTGCCTTTTATAGCACATCATCCTTGATAATTGTGAGTAATAAAAGTTGGGAGTTGAATTGCACAAAACATACCAAAATAAATTCCAGGCGTGCTAAACCTTTAAGCTAATTAGTTTAATATGAATTTTGCTCTTCCCAGTTTGACCGCTAGCCAGATGTTCGGGCAAAAAACAATTCGACCAATTGGTGCTGCCGTTTTGGGTGGCATTACTTTCTTCCAGGATACCCTGATTGCTATCGACTCTCCTAAAGGGTATCTGCTGCAAATAGATCCTGCCACTGACAATACCAAAATTCTCAATGCTCATCAAAGCAGAGAATTTACAGATGTCACTGGTTTGGCAATTTGGGAAGATACCCTCTGGGTGACAAGGGATAATAGTGTTTATTTGTGTAAACTAAATTCTTTGGGGCTGGAACATTTTGTTACCCTGCCTTACCCTGCTAATGGTATTGCTGTTTGGGAATCAACAGTTTATGTCAGTTGCCAAAAGTTGGGAGATATTTTAATTTTTAATCGCGATACCCGTAAAGAAATTACCAGATTTTACGCTCCTGGTGTAGGAATAGAAAATTTGGCTGTAACTGATGAAATTCTTTGGGCTTGCGATGCTACAGAACAAACTGTTTACTGCATGGACAGGGCGACAGGAGAAGTGCAATTTAGTGTACTAACACCATTTGAATCTCCTACAGGCATAGCAGTACAAACAGATACCAGTACAGGTCAACAAACTCTCTACGTCGCCTACGCTTCCGAAGAACCTTATGTTCGCGATAACCCGAATGCTGACCCTAACCACGAATTAGCATACCGCGATCGCACGTTTATTCACCCACTCCACTATCGTTATTTTCCAGACAAGCGCTACGCTCTTTCTAATGGCTATCTGCTCGAAATGTCTTATGTGGAGGAAATTGCCCCAATTGAAGAGGTTTACTTACAAGAACTAGAATGGCGTATTGCCCTACCCAGCGACACAGACCGTCAAAAGGTCAAACACGTTGAACCTGTGGGACTACCTTTTCAAGAAGAAATTATAGATGGGCAACGTGTGGCAGTGTTTAAATTTGATACCCTTACCCCAGGCGAACGACACATGTTTGGCTGGAAGGCAGTTGTGGAAGTCAGAGGTATCAAATATCGTCTCACTCCACCAGATGTAGAAGATATTCCTGAACTATCACCAGAATATCAAACTCGCTATCTCGTGGATGATGATGAATTGGCGATGGATACTACCATTGTCCGCCGTGCTGCTGAAGAAGCAATTGGCACAGAAACAAATTTGCTTCGGAAAATGTACAGTATCCGTAATTATGTCTACGACAAGTTGTCTTACGGTATTAAACCTCACATAGACACTCCAGACCGAGTTTTAGAAAGAGGCGTAGGTTCTTGCGGTGAGTACGTAGGTGTCTTACTGGCTTTGTGTCGCTTAAATGGCATAGCTTGTCGTACCGTCGGACGCTATAAATGTCCCACCTACGCAGAACACCAACATGTTCCCCTACAACCAGACTACAACCATGTGTGGTTGGAATTCTATATACCTGGTTTTGGTTGGTTGCCAATGGAATCTAATCCTGATGATATTGGTAATAATGGACCTTATCCCACACGGTTTTTTATGGGTTTGTGCTGGTATCACATTGAAATTGGTAAAGGTATCTCTTTTGAAACTTTAACTAGTAAAGGTGCGAGGCTGACAAAAGAAGAAATTTCTATTGGTGAGTTGGCAATTAATCACATTCGCTTCACCATTTTGGGAGAACTACCACCGTTTTAGCTCAATACGGTCTTTCATAGGCTGATTTTTGGCGATTCAACTTGGTGTCTTGGTGTCTTGGTGGTTAATAATAGATTTATTTTTTCACCACAAAGACACTAAGACACAAAGAAAACTATGCCTTCTGTAGGGGGTGAAATTTTTTCATTGGGACTGCCTTCTTCAATGCTCATTTTATCGATAATTATTGATCATAAGCTTTGGATTCAGCACGAGGTACAGAAGAGGGTGTTGCTGTAGATTTAGTGGCTGCGGGAATTCCTAAAGAGTAGATTGTTTTGGGGTTTAGAACTCTTGAACAGCGAAAACATACAGAGTTTGCGATTTCGTGACAGATTTCGAGCGATCGCTATTCACACTCATCAAAAAGCGATCGCAAGCCTGATTTTTTCTCAATCAGACTAGACTGTTTGTGAAGCCTTAAAAGCAGAAAATTCGCATATAGAATTAAATGGGCAAAATCGGCAGTGATAGCCAGGATTGGGTGGAAATATTTGGCTAAAATTCTGGCTTTCCCTTTGATATTTTTGCAAATCTTGTTGGTGTTTTTGAGCAATACTAGCTAACTCAAACTCAAGTAAATCTAATTCTCCTTTAGTAACACTAATTAATTCCGATTTTTTAGAAAATTCTAAATTATAAAAGGAAGCTATAGCTTTGTGTCTGGGGTAAAGATAACGAGCTGCCAAAAGATAAACTAATGCCTGACGACGATCAAAAGCAGATTTACCAGTTTTAAAATCTAAAATATGTAAATTACCTGAAGATTCGATGAAAATACAGTCCATCGCCGCATACAAGCGGAAACAATAATGCTTTTGATCAATTAAAATGGGTTTGGGAAATCCTTCATCACCACGGGTTAACAAGACAATACGTTTACCTGAAAGCAATGGTTCATTGTGGTATTTCTGCAAAATTTGCAACACACGCTGTTGCACTTCATCAGATGAATTGCTTAGTCTCAGTAATTCGGCAACTTTTTCTACGCCGTCTGACTGATTTAATAGGTATCTGTGATGATGAAATTCATAAACACCTTTTTGTGCTAGCAAGCCTATACGCTGGGGTGGTGTAACTTTTGTTAACAGTGCTTTAACTTGAGGTTCATGTTGGCGTGCTTTAATATATCCTCGTCTCATTTGACAGTGCCAACGTTGTTGCCCAGATGCGGGGGCAACTAAAGACCAAAGATGATAACTGGCAAAAGGTCGCTCTGGAGTTGACATTACTTAGCAACTGTGAGAGAAAAACGGAGCATAACATCAGCTACACAGGCTTTACTCACTTAGTAGCCAAGTAGCTAACCAAACTGCCATTTAAGTTATGGCAGATTCTGCTTGGACGGTAAAAATTGCTGAACGGTATTATGCGATCGTAATAGGTGACAATGCTAATTACTGAAATTCAGCTTGGAGCATTGATATTTACTACTAATTGCTAAAACCCAGCATCTGAGTATGGGATTAAATATATCCTTGATTTTGTTGTTATTGCCACTCTAGAAATTACTAAATACTATTGTGACAAATATCTAAGCTGTATCGGAGGCTTCGCTTACCAACATTTTTGCTGGCTACTCAATATCCACCTTTTCACATTTGAACCTAAACTAGACTAAATGCTAGTAGCCCCACATCTAACAGAATGGGGAGAATATTTGGAATACCTGGTTAAAAGTCTTGGTTCAAATTAAAGTACGATGCACTATATTGTACTCTTGGTCTACTTCTAGTGGTTGCGTACATGAAGATTTGCAACACTAATCTTGACCTATACTTTACAAATAGTTAGATAAATTCTCGTTTAGAGATAAAAAATACCTAAATAGAAATAATTATCACTTCTCAAAACTTAAAATAGGTGAAGAAAGTTTTGGCTATGGCAGCTCGTTATCAATCATCATGAAAACTCTTGCTACTCTACTGACAATAATTATTCTAGTTTTTTGGATAATGGCTGTTGCCCTTCTCTCAGTACAAAACGCCACGCCAATATCTTTAAAATTTCTAAGCTTTCAATCAATTCAACTTCCAGTAGGCTTATTACTGGCTTTCTGTGCAGCTGTGGGGATGGTTGGCATGGGATTACTACAACCATTGTGGGGGCTGGCTGGTTCTGAACAACGTAATTCTACTGCACAAGATGATGCAGAATTTTTTGTCGATGAGGAAGATTTTTAAGTCAGCTATTCACGAGAAAATCTCTCTAAGTAGCATGATACTGCCTCTTTCATATTCCCTGTTTCCTGTTCCACATTCCCCATTCTCCTTTCCCTATTTTCAACGTCCTTGTTCGTGTAGTGAATTAATTGCCATAGCACATTTTTGTGTTAATGCTTCTAATTCTTCTTTGTCTGTAGAAGTGGGTGCGGGTATCAGTTCACCAATTCTCACTGTCACGGGAACCGCACGAGGGATAACGACACCTTTTTCTTCTATAGCCTGTGTCCCCCACAAACAAACAGGTAACAATGGTGCTTGTGCTTTAGCGGCTATCAAAGCTGCGCCTCGTTTTGGATCTGTGATGCGTCCGTTAGGAGTGCGAGTACCTTGTAAAAAAACACCTACAGCCCATCCTTCATCAAGATATTTGAGGGCTGCACGAATAGCAGTGCGATCGCTTGTTCCTCGGCTGACTGGGTAAGCACCATATAATTCAATGGCTTGTTTTAAAACTGGGACTTTAAACAGTTCTTCTTTGGCCATATACGCCACAGGACGGCGTACACAGTTGGAAATAATCGGCGGGTCATAATTACTAGCATGATTGCTTACGACCACCAAAGGCCCGCTCAAAGGGACATTTTCTGCACCATAAATCTTACCCCGAAAGTAAACATTTAGCATGGGGCTAACAACAGACCACTTAAAGGCTTGGTAGAGTAATAGACTGGCTAACGGTTCGCGGTTTTTGCCCACAGAAGGTAATTGAAATCAGACCAAATTAACAATAAGCGATCGCCACTACTTTTGTACAACTTTACGCGCAATTCACTGAGGTTTCAGTAGGTCATAGAAATTTATGATTGCAATTATGCGATCGCTTCTCTAAGTCTCCAAATCGTAAAAGCTAAACAGGTAACTCAGCAAGATTACGGATATTTTCCAAAACTAAATTTGAACAAGTGCGTTTAATCAAGCCAGTTAAGACGTTACCAGGGCCAATTTCCACTGCTCGCTCAATCCCATTTTCTGATAATGCCAGTGCAATTTCTCGCCAGCGCACTCCCCCTGTCATTTGTTGGATGAGACGTTGTTTTAAAACTTCTGCTTCTGTCGCTGGAGTTGGTTCGACATTAGATAAAACCGGCACATTAGCTTTATGAAATTCTACCGAAGCTAATATTTCTTGAAACTCGTTTGCAGCTTCTGTCATCAAAGGTGAATGAAACGCACCAGAAACTTTGAGAGGCATTGCACGTTTTGCCTTTACTTGAGATATGACTGCTTGTACTGCTGTAGGTGTGCCAGAAATTACAACTTGGGCAGGGCTATTATCATTTGCCACAACAACATCAGGATTTTCGGCAATGACTTTTTCTAGTTGTTCCCGGTCAAAATTCATTAAAGCCGCCATCATCCCACCAACAGCGTTGTCCATCAGTTCGGCACGGCGTTTTACCAAACATAACCCCGCAGACCATTCAAACACGCCAGCAACGTAAAGAGCAATATATTCTCCTAAACTGTGACCAGCAACTAAATCTGGTTGTTCTTTTTCTCGTAGGAGATCAGCAAGAATGCTTTCTACCACATATAAGCAAGGCTGAGTGTAGAGAGTATGTGATAGCTTGTCAGCATCATTTTGACAAATCTCAATTACAGACCAGCCTAAAATTTCTTCGGCTTGAGCAAACTTTTCCTTTGCTAAAGGTAGATGTATCAAATCTGTTCCCATTCCCAATGATTGGGAACCTTGTCCGGGAAATACCCATGCGGTTTTTGTCATTAGTCAACAGTCATTTAGTCATTGGTCATTAGTCATTGGTCACTGGTCATCTGTCATTCGTCAAGAGTTATTAGTCATTGGTCATTAGCCAGATTATATTCTTTATTGCTTGTATATTAAGTAGTTGCTTGAAACAAATAACTGACAACAAAAAACGAGCAACTAAAATAAATGACAAATGACAAATTGACGAATGACAAATGTTACCGTCCCCATTTAAAAATTGCAGCTCCCCAAGTGAGTCCAGCACCAAAACCTGATGTGGCGATGATATCATTGGGTTTGATTTTGCCCTGCCGCACTGCTTCATCCAAGGCAAGGGGGATAGAAGCGGCAGAGGTGTTGCCATAGTAAGCCAGATTACTAATAACTTTTTGCTCCGGAATATTCAAGCGCTGGGCAACAGAGTCAAGAATACGCTGATTAGCTTGATGTAATAGTAGCCAGTCTATTTCCTCAATGCTGAGGTTTGCACGAAACAAGGCTTTATCGATGACTTCTGGCACTTGTTGGACAGCAAAGCGGTAAACTTCTTTGCCGTTCATGGTTATAGGTTGGAAGTTACCTCTACCAACAACAACACCTGGGAGTAGTTCTGTAGTGTCAGGTGTATAGGGAAGGTTGAGACAATCGTTTTGAGTGCCATCACTTCTGAGTTCAAATCCCAGTAAGCGATCGCTCTCATTTGCCTGCAATACTACCGCTCCAGCACCATCACCAAACAGCACACATGTGCGTCGGTCTTGCCAGTCTACCCAACGCGAGAGAATATCTGCTCCGATTAACAAAACATTTTGATATACACCTGTTTTGATAAATTGGGCCGCTGTTACCAATCCAAATACAAAGCCTGAGCAGGCAGCTGTCATATCAAATGCTACTGCTCTTGTTGCTCCTAACTTGGCTTGAATTTGACAAGCACTGCCAAACAAGTCATCGGGCGTGGAGGTTGCCAGTAAAATCAAATCTAACTGTTGTGGTGTAATTCCAGCCATGGCGATCGCCTGACTGCTAGCAGTAGTGGCAAGTTCGGTTAAAGATTCACCTGCTTTTGCCAAACGGCGTTCACGAATTCCTGTTCTTGTAGTTATCCATTCATCTGATGTTTCAACCAGTTCTGTGAGTCTTTGATTATCCAGAGAAGTAGCTGGTACTGCTGAACCACTTCCTGTAATTGCGATTCCTACGTTTTGCACTCCGGGTTCTCCCAAGCTATTAGCATTTTGTCATTTGTCAAAAGTCCAAAGTCCAGAGTCAATAGTCCATAGTTTAAGTTAATCAACCATTGACTGTTGACCATTGACTATTGACCATTGACTATTGACTGTTTTCGGGCAACAGTTGCCCGGAGGATTTTCTTTGATATTTAGATTGAATTCTTTGCAGCACCTGGTGATCCACAGCTTCTTTTGCTAATCGCATGGCATTATAAATTGAAGGTGCTTGAGAACTGCCATGACCAATAATGCAAATACCATCTACACCCAAAAGCAAAGCACCTCCATGTTCAGCATGATCCATCCGCTGTTTAATCCGCTTCAGGTTGGGTTTTAAAATTGCTGTACCGATTTGACCATGCAATCCTTGGGGTAATTCTTCCCTGACAATTTGCAGCATTACTTCTCCAATTGCTTCGGCAAATTTCAGCAAGACATTGCCTACAAAGCCGTCACAGACGATGACATCAAATTGACCAGAGAGTACATCGCGTCCTTCAGCATTGCCAACAAAGGCAATCTGAGAGTTTTTCCGCAGCAGTTGATGGGCGCGAACAGCTGCATCATTGCCTTTGCAGTCTTCCTCACCGATGTTCAATAAACCTATTTTTGGTTCAGGAACACCCAAAACATACTGACTATAAACCGACCCCATAACAGCAAACTGCTCTAAAAATTTTGGACGGCAGTCTACATTGGCGCCGACATCAAGTATCAGTACTTGCTTGCTAGCTATCATTGTGGGAAACACCGCACCAATTGCTGGGCGATCAATTCCCGGCAGTCGTCCCAAGCGGAGCAATGCTGCTGCCATTGCTGCGCCTGAGTGACCGGCAGAAATCACAGCATCTGCCTGTCCCTGCTTGACTAAATCCATCGCCACGTTAATCGAAGCCTTGGGTTTGCGTCTTACGCCGCTTAAAGGCTCCTCATCCATCGCGATCGCGTCCTCAGCCGGAACGATCTGCACCTGCCCCAAATTGGTCTTTGGTGGCAGCACTGCTTCAATTTGTTGGGGATCACCCACCAACAATACTTCCACACCCAACTCATCCCTAGCTCGTAGTGCGCCAGCGACGATTTCACCGGGTGCGTGATCCCCTCCCATTGCGTCAATTGCGATTCGTACGCAAGTCGATCCCATTGCTCAGAGCTTCTAGAAACCTTACAAATTTTACCAGATGCCTCTGCTGAAAGTAGTAGATTCGTGGTTGCTAAATTGCATCCGTCAATTCAAGACTGAATAAAAAAGTATAAATTGTAAAATAAACATCAGGATAAACCCTAGTGTTTGTGTTTACTTTATCCTTCATTTTTTGTCTTTTCTACTTTCAACCAAGCAACTAACAAGCCCAACATAACATGAATTACTCCCCATACATACTGAATAAATTACGTACTAGACTGATTTTTTGAGACTTTGTTTATTTATGGTTGGTTGTTGCTTGGTTGTTGGTTGGTGGTTGCTTATTAGTCGTTTGTGGCTATGCCTAATGCCCAATACCTCACTCTTGTGTTCCCTAATTCAAAAATTACCTGATTTGAAGTTGATTTTCCGCAGAACTCGAAAAGAAAGTAATCTACTTTTGTTTGACATTATTTATGTCTTCACAAACTGATGGCTAATAGCTAAAGTAAGCTTATTAAAATTAACTACGCAGTAAAAAAGAGCTAAAAAGCCTAAAATATATGCTTTACAGCCTTTTGTTTACAGTAGTATCTTTGCAGAAATTATGAGGAGTGAATCATGCTGGAGTTAATTGGTTCAGGTTTAGTTTCAATGTGGTTGGAGATGGCTGGAGTACACATCAAGCCTCTAGAACCGATAGATGTTTTGACTTTGCAAAGTAGCCCTAGCTTAATTGTTGCCCCTGACCCAAACCCAGCTGGAATCACTACAGTTCAACAGTATCTTCAAGGTCTAGCAACATCAAGATTAGTAGCGGCGAATACAGTCCAGAGTCAAGGGATTTGGATACAGTCAGGGCCAATGTTGATGGCAAATCACCAAGGTACTATTCCTTTACCTGCTGCTTCATTAACTAAGATAGCGACCTCTTTAGTTGCTTTTAAAACTTGGGGACCAAACCATAAATTTGAGACTTTAGTCAGCGCTACTGGACCAATACAAAACGGAGTGTTAAAAGGTGATTTAGTCATTATTGGTGGTGGCGATCCTTTGTTTGTTTGGGAAGAAGCGATCGCTCTTGGTAACACCCTCAACAAAATGGGAATCAAGCGAGTCCAAGGTAATTTAGTAATTACTGGTTATTTCGCCATGAATTTCCAACGAGATCCACTGTTAGCAGGACAGTTACTCAAGCAAGCATTTAATCACACCACCTGGACTCGTGGGATTACTTTTCAATACTCGCGAATGGCCAAAGGCACACCTAAGCCTCAAGTTGCGATCGCAGGTACTGTGAAAGTGCAAGCGCAACCAAATCCACAGCAAACTTTACTCGTGCGTCATTACTCTTTGCCTTTAAAGCAAATCATTAAGGAGATGAATGTTTTTAGCAACAATGACATTGCACAAATGCTAGCAGATTTGGTGGGAGGTCATTTTGTTGTCCAGTCAACAGCAGCCCAATTAGCCAGGGTTCCAGCGACAGAAATTCAGTTAATCAATGGCTCCGGGCTTGGAGTCGAAAATCGGATTTCTCCCAGAGCTGCTTGTGCAATGTTCATGGCACTTCAACAAGAAGCACTCACACACGGCTTAAATTTAGCAGACCTATTTCCCACCTCTGGGTTCGATCACCGGGGGACACTGCACGCCCGACACATTCCTGCTGCTACTGTGATTAAAACTGGTACTCTTAATGAAGTGAGTGCTTTAGCGGGAGTCATGCCTACGCGCGATCGCGGTTTGGTTTGGTTCGCCATCATTAACCGTGGCCCCTATGTACCCACATTCCGTTCTGAACAGGATAAGTTTCTACAACATCTGATCAAGCAACTCCAAATAGCTCAAAGCGTTCCTAGTGTTCTTACGCCTCACTTAGGTATCAATTATGTACCAAAGCTGGGTGCAGCTAATCGTAATGAAGTTTTATTTAGAAGTTAGTTAATTAACTCCAAATCGACGAATGTAGCGAGAACCAACACGTACGATCCAAATTTGCGCGTTTGGGTTACGAGCTTCCAGAGGAGCGCAAGCGGTAATCTCATCAGCATCAATTTCCCATACACCGGTTTCTTCCCATACACTGGTTTCAATGTCAATGGCAACAATTTGACCTATGTGATCTGGCTCAACGAGACGACGTAAATCACGCTCATAAATTTCATCCCCACGCTATAGCAAAGAAGAATTTGCTATGGCGTGGTTGCCGAATTACCATGATGACTTACTAAAAAAGACAGATGGGGAAACACTGAAAAATTCAGCTAATTTTTCAATGTGCTCCACAGTTAACTTGCGCTGACCATTAAGAATTGCGGACACAATTGACTCGGTTTTGAAAACAGGAACTAAGTCTTTTTGCTTGAGATCAAGTTCATCAATTAACGCCTTAAGCAACTCTACCCCCTTTATATCTGGAATTTGTACATATTTTTCCTCGTATTCATGAACAAGAATGCCCAACAAATTAAGATAGTCCTGTTCGTCTGATGTTATTTCACCAGAGTCAAGTAAACCATCAATAACTTCTTGAACTGCAAGTAAATCTGCCTCTGATTTGATTGGACGAGGCGGGAACTTGTGTAGAAGCTCAATATAACTATCAGATTTAGCAGCGAACATATGTCCTTTTCGCCCGTTAACGGCGGCGTCCCGGTGATATACTACAATTACGTCGGTTAATAGCGACGACCTGTTAGTTATCTACTCATACCAGTCATCCTTTTTCCAATCGTCCTTGTCATACTCTGCATGAGTAAGAATATTACGGATGAACACCTTCTGGTATTTGTAATCAATGAAAGCAATCAAGCGATATTTATTACCACCAATATTGAAGACTGTAAAATTGCCAACTTGATCAGCAGAGGCAAAAACTTCGCGTAGCTCTACAAAATTCTGCCAACCAGCAGTAACTGTAAGCTTGTACCAGAGGAGCAAACTAGTTTTAGAATCAGGATGCTTCTCCCAAAACTCTATAAGACGAGAGCGAGTAATAACGTGCATAACCAATATTCATATAAATGGGGCGAAAGCAAGGCATAATAAACCTCCATAACACGTAAACACTTGGTTACTACACTTTATCTGACCACTCGGTCAATCGCGATCGCTTGCCACTTGGCTACTTACAGTCATTGTCAGAAAGAGTTTTCCCGTACAAATATCGATCAATTTTCTCTGACCAATCAGACTCACCCTGCAATTTTAAAGACTGAGCAGTTTTAAGAAACGTTTTAGGTGGTTTTACTTCGTTGGGCAAAACACTTTCAACAACAATCCGCACCCTTGTACCTGCGGCTAGGTTTAAGGGTTCTTCTAGCTGAAGGGCTGTCCCATCAAATACGGCTTCGAGTTCTTGGAGCATTATTCGCTAAAGGTATTGTCTGTTTTTATTGTAGCCTGACCTTTATCTGCAACCGATAAGAAAACAAGGTGCGTTCCGTCCCGACTTTTCAAACATCCTCTTGGGTTGGTAATCGAAAAGTGGCGATCGCCTACTTTCTTTTTGGTTTACTCTTAATTATTGACTCTTAAATTTTTCTTTGGGAATAATCTCCGTCACTACTCTATTTTGTGAATTGCCACCACTAACAACTATGTTTTCTGTTTGAATATTACCGACAGCTTTTTCACCAATAAATGTCATCGGCGGGTCAACTTGTTTATAAACTACATTACCTTGAGCATCAATTAATTTCTGATCAAGATACCAAGTTGCTGTATTCGATTTGAGGGATTGGCGTTTCTGTCCCACACCGTTGACATTACCTGTTAAATAAACTGTTTTTTGGGGAATTCTCAATTCACCTTGATTAGCAGTAACTGTGACATTTTCAACTCGATGAAATACACGCACAGGAGCATTTGTCGTGACAATTTCTGTGTTCATATTCCAGTTCATAGAGTTGCTGACAATTTGCATTGGCGGTTCCAGCAATTCTATTTGGGCATTTTTTGTAATGCTAGCAATTTTAGTTTTTAAATTAACTTCGGCTGTATCTCCTCTACCACGGTCGGTAATTTGATTATTTTTATAACGGTCTATTTGTACTGGACGATCAGCGATGAGTTTTTCATCTTTAATCTGCCAAATTAAATGTTCTGTCCGCATTTGTAATGGTGGATCTTGAGAGTTCGCAACTACTCCCCCAGAAAAATCTATGCGTTGAGTTCGGGTTTTAACTCGTGCTTCCCTTGCTACTGCTTTTAGTTGTTTATGAGTTCCATTAATTTGGTTGCGGACAATTAATAAATCTTCTTGAGGACGCCATTCTAATTCATTACCGTGTAAGACAACACCATTGCTGGGATCTGTAGCAACTATCTTGCCTTTCAAAAATAATTGTTTACCATTTTGTTCAATATCAGCTTTTTCTGCTTGTACTTGGTAAACTATTTTTCCATCTTGGTATAACTCACCATAGGGAGTTTCAACCTGACCAATTTGTTTTTCTTTGGTGTATTTTGCTTGTTTTGCTACAACTTTCCAAATCGGTCGTCCAACTTCGTCTGCTTGTTCTAAAGTGACATCAAAGAAAGTTAATTTGCTATCTGCATCTTGAGGAGATACATTCTCCGCAGGTGATTTATTCGATGTGCGAGTTTGATCACTACAGGAAACTAGTCCAATTACAAGCGAGAGAGTTAAAAATAAAATCCTGAGACGGACGCCTAGAACGGAGACAAGGGAGGGGGGAGAGGGAGGTGACAAGGAGGACAAGGAAGACAAGGGAGATGGGGAAGACAAGGAGGATAAGGGAGAGGGGGAAGACAAGGAGGAAAGATTGCTCCCATCTCCCCCATGTCCCCCATGTCTCCCATCTCCCCCGTGTCCCCCGTGTCCCCTTTGTCCTTTGTGTTGCTGCTTCATTCTTGAACTTCCAACTGTCCCTCAATCTCTCTGGGTTGGTCTAAAAAATCCATACCTGTTAAGGGTCGATAGGGATAGCTTTGGCGTGGAGTTTTTTGGATATCTTCTTTGATGGCTTCTAAATCTATATAGCGATCGCTCACATTAATTAAACTATCACTAGTCATTGAACGCAAGCTGACTACTTCTACCCGCACGCCACGATAACTCACGGAATTGACTGCGTATGCCAGATCCCCATCACCACTGACTAAAACTGCTGTATCATATGAATCTACTAAAGCCATCATGTCTACCGCAATTTCTACATCTAAATTGGCCTTTTTAGAACCATCTGGTAGTTGGACTAAATCCTTGGCTATAACCCGATAACCATTACGACGCATCCACAGTAAAAAGCCCTGTTGCTTTTCGTTGGTTCTATCTACACCAGTATAAAAAAAAGCACGTAACAATCTAGAGCCGCCTGTTAATCTACATAGCAACTTGGTATAATCGATTTCAATACCTAATTGAAGTGCTGCATAAAATAAATTTGAGCCATCAATAAAAATGGCAACACGACCTCGATTCTCTAAAACTTGCTCTGGCGTGAAGATCGAGTCGTTTTCCAGATTATTCAACATTATTGTCATACCTCATTTTTATCAAAAAATAATTGATACTGAATTTTTGAGATTTACATAGAGTTTGAAGAACTTATGATAAGCTTTCAGGGCTAATTGCATCAGCCCTGACCAAGTAAACAAAATCAGAGATTGAAAGAACTAGCTAATATTATTTAGATGGTTCTATGCGTTTAAACACTGGAGAGGGTTCACCCAGTTTTTGTTTGTCGGTTAGCACTCCCCATGTGCCATGAATGGCAAAAGGAGCGGTAATGGAAGTTTGTGCTTGGTTATTAAAGTCGATTTCAAAACCTAGTTGCTGATAAATATTGTTACTGATGTTTGGGATCACTGGAGATAGGAGGTAAGCGGCCAATCTCACTGATTCCAAAACAGAGTACAATACTTTTTCTGTAGCTTGTTGCTGTCCTTGTTTGTATAAAGACCAAGGAGCTTGTTCATCAATAAATTTGTTGCTGGCTCGTACCAGTTTCAAGATTGTGTCACAAGCTTTATCGAACGCTAACGCTTGGTAAGCATTTTTTACCTGTTCCCCTAGACATAAACCGATTGATTTCAAAGGACTATCATTAGGTATATCTTCACTTGTAATTGGTGGCACATTGCCAGCACAATATTTTTTCACCATGCCTAAAGTACGATTGAGCAAATTCCCTAAGTCATTTGCCAAATCTGCATTTAGAACATCGATGAATCTACCTTCATTAAAGTCGCCATCTCTGCCAAATTCGATTTCCTTAAGAAAGTAATAACGAACAGCATCTGCACCGTAGGTTGTGGTTAAAGCCACGGGATCAACAGTATTACCAAGAGATTTGCCCATTTTCAGACCGTCTTTGGTTAAAAAGCCATGTCCGAAAACCTGTTTTGGTAGAGGTAAATCAGCTGACATTAGCATGGCAGGCCAGTAAACTGCATGAAAGCGCAAGATATCCTTACCAATTAAATGCAAGTTAATCGGCCACCATTTTGTTAAAGCGTTTTCTAGTGTTGGTTCTGCGTCTGGTTCCAACAATGCTGTGACATAACCTAGTAGCGCATCAAACCAAACATAAAGGGTATGATCCGGATCAGTTGGGAC
Source organism: Pelatocladus sp. BLCC-F211 (assembly GCF_041928655.1). Lineage (NCBI taxonomy): Bacteria > Bacillati > Cyanobacteriota > Cyanophyceae > Nostocales > Hapalosiphonaceae > Pelatocladus > Pelatocladus sp. BLCC-F211. The sequence goes on from NZ_JBHFLM010000026.1 coordinate 19,475, forward strand.
TCGAAAACCCAAATCTAAATTTACCCGTGAAATTGAAAAATCCTGCAACCCTTGTTTGACGAAGTTGAGAACTTCATTACGACGAGTTTCTGGTTGAATAAAATCTGCTTGAGATTGGTAGAGCGCTTCCAGCTGGGTTTGATACTTAGATAACTTGAAAAAGTAGTTCTTCTCGTCTCGCCACTCTGCTTCTTTGTTGGTATGGATTGGACAACGGTGTCCCTCTAGTAATTCTCGTTCTTCTTTGAATTCTTCACAGGAGACGCAGTACCAACCTTTTTGCTGTCCCTGGTAGATATCACCCTTCTCCCATACTCGTTGGAAGAATTCTTTGACTATTGCTTCGTGACGAGAATCGCTAGTCCGGATAAAGCGATCATATTTAATATTTAGCACTTGCCACAAAGAAACAAAGCCACTAGACATTTCATCGCAGAACTTTTGTGGCGATATACCTTTATTTTCGGCTGTTCGCTGAATTTTCAGCCCATGCTCATCTGTACCAGTGACTAGTAGTACTGGACGCCCTAAAAGTCTTTGGAAACGTGCCACCACATCGGCGGCGATAGTTGTATATGCACTACCAATATGAGGCAAGTCGTTTACATAATATAGCGGTGTTGTAAGTGCAAATGTTTTTTCTGTTTTATCCACTAGATTCATGCACAATAATATTATAAGTTGTTAAAACTATTTTCTATCTTACTTATTCAGGTAAAACCACGCAATTATATAACATAAGCACCTGATTTTCAACTTCTACTAGAATATTAACAAATTTATTTAGTTTAGAATTTGTTTTTTGTAGGTATAAATTCAGTTAATTTTTGCCAAAAAGACAGAAATTCGCAGCTATTGATTTCCCCGAAACTTCTTGGTTTAATTGCTTGTGACAATAGAAATATATATATTGTCATAAAAATAGGGATTACAAATAGGGGAAGGTCGGGACTGTGATCCCCAAAGAAGGTACAAGGGGAATTGGGGGAGAAAGATTTGCAAATAATGTTCATGAGATTTTCTCATAGCTGACTTCTACAAAAAATAAACGTTGAGATCAGGTGACACACAGAACTATTTTCATAATTTGTGATGAAGTTTGTTTGTCGCGCCTATCTTAAACAAGAGGTGTAAAACTCTTAGGAGTCGCGCAGTTGTCACATACAATTTTCATTTTTTGTTTGTAGTAAGTGGTTCTAGCCTTGATTGTGAGGACTCAAGTCATCAGTACAAACTTAAGATAATGTGCCAATTGCGTAAGTCCTAACTTTAATCAAAAGAGTTTTCACATTTTTTATCTGGTGACACCATAAATCAACCGCTCTTGGACAAAAAATTTTCCGAAGTTTGTATATCAAACATCTCTACCTTAAGGCAGTCCCAGAGATAGTAAACAAATGTAAAGATAGCGTGTAGATAAACACCTATATTTGTGAAATATTTATATTGAAGAGTTATGAGTGTAAACAGCCCCCTGGATATTTCTCACTGGTTGTTGGCGACACTCTCAACCAAGATGTTTCGCTACTATGAGGATCGCATCCCTCAAGATGCTAGCGTGTTGGTAGTGAGCAATCATCGTAGCTTCATGGATGCACCAATTTTGATGGCAGCACTTTCGAGTTCAATCAGATTTGCTTGCCATCATTACATGGGACAAGTACCGATTATGCGAGAGATAGTAGCAGGATTGGGATGTTTTCCGCTAGAGGCAAATCAACAACGTCAACAAAGTTTTTTTAAGCAAGCGCAACTTTTGTTGCAATCAAAACAGTTGGTTGGAGTTTTTCCTGAAGGGACAGAACCGATGGTGAAGTTTACCCAACCGAACTGGGTGGGTGAATTTCAACGGGGATTTGCTCATCTAGCATTGCGAGCAAATGTACAAGATTTAGCAATTTTACCAGTTGCGATCGCCTCCATAGAAGAAATTAACACATCAGCTGTTCCTCTCAAACTATTGAACTTGTTTGATCCTTCGGAACCGTTGTTTAATCAACCTGGTTGGCATCCTTTGGTCATATACAATCGTGTTGCGGTGTTGATTGGCCATCCTTATTGGATTAGACCCCAACACCAACAACTATATCAAGGCAAACAAGCTAAAACTGTTGTTGCTGAACTAACAGAACATTGTCATGGCGAAATTGCTAATCTATTACATGAAGGATGTTATTAACGTCATTTGTCATTTGTCATTTGTCATTTGTTAATAAGCCATAACTTATGACTAATGACCATTGTACAGACGCGTAGACGCTCGTAAGAGCGGCTTCAAGGTAAGAGTATCATCGCGTCTCTATTAATAACCAATGACTAACAACCAATAACCATTGACCAATGACTACACCAAAAGTATCACTACAGCCGTGTTTTTTGACTCCCAAACGTCTGCAACCAGAATATCCCTTGTTTGTATATTTACCTGGAATGGATGGAACTGGTCAATTATTGCGATCGCAAACAGCAGGTTTAGAAGCTGGTTTTGATGTTCGTTGTTTGGCAATTCCACGGGAAGATTTGACTAGCTGGGAAATATTAACTAATAATGTCTTGGACTTGATCCACACAGAATTAGAAAAAAGTTCCCAACGACCAGTTTATCTGTGTGGTGAATCTTTTGGGGGTTGTTTGGCTCAAAAAGTAGCTGTAGCAGCACCACATTTATTTGAAAGAATAATTCTGATCAATCCTGCTTCTAGTTTTCATCTTAGCCCTTTCTACGATTGGGCATCACAATTTTCTTATTTCGTACCATCATACTTTTTCGACATTGGTGCTTTGGGCTTGTTGCCATTTTTAGCAACATTGTCACGTATTTCGAGAAGCGATCGCCAAGAATTGCTCAAAACAATGCGTTCTATACCTTCAGAAACTGTTCTGTGGCGATTATCTTTAATTCGAGAATTTCGTGTTGATGAAAAACAATTACGTCTACTAACTCAACCTGTTTTACTACTTGCTAGTAATCAGGATCGACTTTTACCTTCTCTGGCGGAAGCGCAAAGATTAGCAAAGATTTTACCTGACTCCAAAATTGTGGTATTGCCTGAAAGTGGACATGCTTGTTTATTGGAAACAGATATGAATCTCTACAAAATTATGAAAAAATATAATTTTTTGGATAATAGTGTGAAAGCAGCTGAAGCGATGCAAGTTGGAGGATAAAATCAATTATTTTGATTAATAAACAAGAATTAAATTAATTATTTTCTCATGAATTATCAAGTTGTAGAACAACTAACTGAAATTCAGATTTTAGATTTATTAGATTTATACAAAAATGAATTCTGGAGTCACAAGCGTACTCGTGATCAAGTCGAGAAGATGCTAGCAGGATCAGATATTGTGATTGGATTGGTTGATGAATGCGATCGCTTGATTGCTTTTACTCGTGTTCTCACAGATTTTATCTATAGAGCCACTATTTATGATGTTATCGTCAAACCGAGTCACAGAAATATGGGACTTGGGGCTAAATTGATGGAATTAGTGATTAATCATCCTAAATTAGGCTCTGTTGAAGTGCTTTCTCTTTATTGTTTACCAGAGATGATAAACTTTTATGAACGTTGGGGTTTTACGACTGATGTAGATGAGTTACGCTTGATGTTCCGTGGTCATAAAATTCATACTAAAAATATTTACAATCCCCTCCTTTAAAATAAACAAATTTCTAAAATTCAAAAGCAGGAATAATTTCCTGTTCTGCTTTACCTGCTGAGATCCATTCTTGCAATGCTGGGATTGCTAAAATTGCTTCTACATAATTTTTAGCAATATGATCTAATTGCACATCATAGGTCACAAACCTTAAAACAACTGGAGCAAACATGGCATCAGCAATGGTAAATTGACCGAATAACATATCGCCATCACTCCCAAATTGATCTCGACAATCTCGCCAGATAGTAGTGATGCGATCAATGTCTTTTTGTACTCCAAGTGCCATCCCTTTACCAGGAAGTTTAGCACGACAGTTCATCGGCATATTTTGACGTAAATTTTGAAAGCCAGAGTGCATTTCGGCGCTAATACAACGAGCAATTGTCCTAGCAGTTTTCTCTTTTGGCCACCAATTAAAATGGGGAAATTCTTCAGCTAAATATTCACAAATTGCTAGAGAATCCCACACTTGTTGATTCCCGTGTAATAAAACAGGTACTTTCCTTGATGGAGAATATTGACTAAGTTGTGATGCAGCTTCTGAAGTATATAAAGGAATACGAATTTCCTGAAATTCTAGACCAAATTGCTTCATTGCCAACCAAGGACGAAGTGACCACGATGAATAATTTTTATTGCCGATGACAAGAGTTAAATCTGGCATTTGACATTACCGATAAAGTTGTTCAATCCATGCAAGGATATCAGATTCTGAACCTGACATAAAAGATTTGCCTGTCATGGGATCGTAGGCTTGCCAATAATGATTACCGTGACGATCTATTTTCTGTTTAACTTGTAATTCTTGGCTAGCTACTAAATAATTAATGATTTCTTGCCAAATCTTCCGCAGCTTTTTCTGGAAAAATGACAGATGCTTATAACTAACTTCTAGTTCTAATTCTCTGTCACTACTTTGTAGACGCATCCTATTATTTGTCATAGAATTGCTCCTGAATGATCATCCACAATCAAAACTGTAGCAACGTCTCACTCAGCAATCAAATCATGGCTTGTATAGATTATATAAATGTGATTTATAGATAGTAAAAATCTATTGATACAATCTATTTGGGAAAAACAAATCAGATTCTGGATTGGAATTAGCGATGAAACTCTCCCAGATCCGAGCCTTAGTTGCAGTGGCGGAGTGTGGTAACTTTAGTGAAGCGGCGAGTGAGTTACAGCTTTCTCAACCAGCAATTAGTCATGCCATTGCTACCCTAGAAGAAGAATTAGGTGTACCTTTATTTGCCAGAGGTCGCTACGGTGCTGTTTTAACACCAGCAGGGGAGCGCATTTTGTATCATGCTAAGACAGTTCTGCAACATTTAGAGATGATGCAAGAAGAAGCAAATCTGCATAAAGGTTTACATGGTGGTCATGTACGCATAGCCTCTTTTCGCAGTGTCGCCACTCATTTATTACCACAAGTGATCGCCAAGTTTCACCATCAATTCCCAGAAATCGCTGTCACCATCATAGAACGCCTCGCTTACTTAGATGTAGAACAATGTTTACGTGAGGGACGCGCCGATATAGGTATTACTTATCTACCCACAGGTGAAGAATTTGAAACTTGGGAAATTCTCCGAGATGAGTATGTTGCTTTATTACCACCCCATGCCAAAATCAAGAATTCCCAAATTACTTGGCAAGATTTAGCAGTTTATTCACCAGTCATGTTGGCTTGCTTACCCTGTGGACGACCTCTACACGAACACATCAAAAATTTAGCACCCTTTTTGAATACCGCTAGTCATATTCAAGAAGACTCTACTATTGTCAGCATGGTCAATCAAGGACTCACCGCTGCTATTCTCCCACGTTTAGCAGCAGTACCAATTCCTCCAGAAGTGCAGGTATACAAACTACCAATACCGCTAAAAAGAGTCATAGCGATTGCAGTTTTATCCAACGCTTTACATATCCCTGCGGTTTTTAAATTTTTAGAATTGTTAAAAAAATTTGATTTTCAAAGTTTAGCTGACTCCACTTAAGCTTTGATTGACAATTGTGGGGTTTTGTACCCCATTCAAAACTCAGAATTCATCGATAATATATTTTTAGTAAAGCTCTTGTGAGAACTCCCGAATCTCACATGTTGTCCGTATAATTACTCATCATCAAAAATTCTCTGCGTTTTCACCTCACCACGCTAGGTGTGTTAATTAATGATTATTAAGAGTATTTCAACGCAATACGGTTCAGTTAAGAAGAAATGTAGGTTGGGTTGAGCGCAAGCGAAACCCAACAAAGCCTTGATAATGTTGGGTTACTCTGCGATCAGCCGCGCAGGGCGCGTCTACGTTCCTCAAACGCCAGGTGCTACAACTCT
>NZ_JBHFLM010000027.1:0-52877 GCF_041928655.1 Pelatocladus sp. BLCC-F211
CTAACAATATTTACGAAGCTGGTTTAACCGATTGTCATATTAACCAACTCAAACCCTTTGCTGTCAAAGCCAATTTAGTTGCACCCATTCTTAAAGATGACCAGCTATTTGGCTTATTAATTGCCCATCAGTGTTCTAGTACCCGTAATTGGCAGCAATTTGAAATTGATTTGTTTGCTCAGATTGCTATGCAAGTTGGATTTGCTCTTGATCATGCGAGGGTTCTTAACCAGGTAGATCAAGCATACCAAGCTGCGGAAGACATTTTTCTCCAGCAGCGTCAACAACAAGAAAATCTCCAAAATCAAGTTTCAGAATTGCTCAAAGGTACTGAAACAGTTGTCCAAGCGTTTTCAACAGAGGTTGCTATCAACCAAGTTGAGTCTATTACATCTACCTACAATCAAATTCAAATGTTGACTGATTCAGCTGAGAAAATGGTTGCTTCTGCTCAACAAGTAGAATTTCAAGAACAGCAACTTACTCAGATTGTAAAGGATGAATATGAATCTATTAACCAAATTTTAGATAGCATCTTTACGACGCAAGAAATACTTGTGAAAGCTACCAAAAAAGCCCAGTGTCTTGATCAACCTTCTCAACAGCTTTCTGAGATCGTAAGTCTTATTAGTAACGTTGTCTCTCAAATCAAGCTCCAAGCGATGCATACAGCACTGGAAGCATCTCGCACTGGAGAACCAGGTCAAAAATTTGCTGTGATTGCGGAGAAAGTACTTTCTTTAGTGCAGCAGCTAGACTCGGATATGACAAAAATCAAACCACTCATTGTAGAAATTCAAACAGAAACCAATGAAGTTGTTGCTGTGATGAAGTCTGGAGCAGAACAAGCAATCAGTAGGATGGAATTGGTAGAAAAAACTCAACAGCAATTTGAACAAATTATCACTGTCAATGACCAAATACAAGCACTGGTAATAGAGATTGCTCAAACTGCTACTGTCCAAGCACAGACTTCTACCTCCGCAAACCAATCTATTTTGGAAGTTGCTGATATTGCTAGCCAAACTTCAAAGCAAGCTCTAGCAGTATCCGAGTCCTTAGCCAAGTTAGCGATATTTGTTCAAGACTCATCGCAGGCTGTGAATTAGTTCAACAATTTCCTGCTACTAATTTCAACATTTGTGTCATCTTAACTTAAACATAGGAACACAGTGATGGTTCTGGAATTTGGTATAAAAGAAAACGTTTTTCCGCACTTTGTTCAAACAGCCGTCTCCAAGATGAGGTTCACCACAGAGGTGGCTCAGGCGTTAGAACACCTAGAAATGATTCTGGCTCACTCTCAAGGTGATGAATTAGTTGAGCAACTCACAACAGAGATAGAAGAGTTTTTGGAGTTGGGCGAATTCTTCCAATTCTCAGAGTTGATCGCGATCGCTCAAACGACTCTAGCTAGCCTACAAGCAAGCCCCCAAGTAGCTCAAACCCTTGGTAAGCTTGCCTTAACAGGTTTGCGTGCAGCTTATGAGGAAATTTTGAAAAGCGATCGCATCCATAGCTCTACACATCCACTTAAACTTGCAACTTCTAAGCTACTTGTCTGGGCTAATGGTTGTCATGTCTTTATCCTGAACTCTGACAGCGTTGAAGAAATGTTAATTCCGGAAGCTGATCAGATGATCGACTCCAGACAAAAGCGATTTTTGCACTGGCGGGAACAAATGATTCCAACCTATCAACTCTCAGAACTACTAAGCTACACCAATTCAGTACTAGAAACAACAGCGGTTTACGAGCCTAAAAATCAGCCAGAACCCATGTTAGTAATCAGCAAAGGTCAACAAATTCTAGCTTTAGAACCACAGATGGAGTACCTAATCACAGAGCCAGAGTTAGTTATTAAACCTTTGGGAGTGGACATCGAGCTTCCTAGTTATATCTGTGGCTGTACCATTTGGAAAGAGCGCCTGTTCCAAGTCATTGATATTAATATTCTGTTGAGCCAGATGATTAGTCACACAGCTAAAGTGTCTAATTTACCAGGCAAAGCAATATTTAGCAAAGCAGTAGTTGACAATAGAATAACATCAGCAATGACAAAGGCCAAAAAGGCCACTATTCTAGTCGTAGATGATGCCAAAAGTGTGCGACATCTCATATCCCTGACTCTGCAAAAAGCAGGTTACGAAGTTTTACAAGCACAAGATGGAAAAGAGGCGATCGCAAAATTGCAGCAAAATCCAAGCATTCAATTAGTGATCTGTGATATTGAAATGCCTAATATGAATGGCTTTGAGTTTCTCAGTCATCGACGGCAAAATCCTTTGTTAACAAAAATACCAGTCGTTATGCTTAGTACTTGCAGCACCAATAAACATCGCCAGTTAGCAATGCAATTAGGAGCAACTAATTACTTTACAAAACCCTATATTGAGCAAGAATTTTTAGCCGCGCTCAAAGTGATGAGTAAAATTCAGTAGACCCTTAAGTTTTTCTAGAAATCCAGCACGTTTTTTGCTGTTGGCTAAAAGAGCCATAGAACCTAGTAGTAATCTTTACATTACACCATTTTTACACCACTTTTGTATCTAAAGGTATCCAAAAACAACCAAAATTGACATAAAGACTAGAACATTTGTCCTCTATTTTACACGGGTGAAAAAGCATAAACCCCTTGAAATGGTTGAATTTCAAGGGGTTTGATTTTGTATGCCAGGAACCGGACTTGAACCGGTGACACGAGGATTTTCAGTCCTCTCTCAACCTTCATTTATCAGTACTTTCACGCTTTACAAAACTCCTTTACCCCCAAATTACCCCAAAAAATTGCGGACAATATTTACCTTGCCTAATTTATTTGGGTGTTGCTCTTTTGAAAAGACGCTTTTTATCTGTCTATAACTCATCTACTGTCATAGCTCTCCCAAAATACCGTCGATATAATTCACAACTGATTGCCACCTGATTCTCTCGTAAAGTAACGAGTCCCATACTGTGTAGCTTAAATGCTAAAAGCTGTTCTAACTCTACAGGTTGTGATGACTTTAAAACCTGCTCGTATGCTGCTGCCAATTGAGGATGCTCTTGAAGATTTCGTAAATGCCGATGCAGGTGATTGCTATAAATTCCTGCATCTGTAGCAGCCATTTGCACTAGCTGATTGAGAGTTAGATCATGCTGTGCTAGGTGATAAAAAGCTTGTTGCACTAAATAAGGATGTCCTGCCACAAGTTCCATTAACTCAGATATTTCACTTTCTGATAGATTCAATCCATAACATGAAAGCAAATCAAATACTTGCTCGGTTGTAAACGCTTGCAATTCAATTGCCAATCCTACATTAAAAGGAGACTTATTAATATCTAAAGGAATATAAACCTCTGTAGAATGAACAATAATTAAGCGTAGATTTTGCCATAGAGGATTGCCGCTATCTCCATAAGCTGCCTCTTCGTACCACGATCGCAACAACGTAAAGAAATCATCGGCAATTTCTGGATGCAAGAATACTTCATCAAGTTGATCCAAAGCTAAAACTAAAACACCATTTATATCTGGTAGCAAACAGTCTTCAAAGTAAGCTGTACAGTTGCTCTTGCTACCAAATGTTTCACTCCAATAATCCTCTACTCTATGAGGCAAGTGGAGCTTGCGAGTAATAGATGCACAGAACCAACGTAAGAACCGATCCAAGTCAGTGAAGGCTAATCGATCTGCTTGCTGTAAACTCAGGGCTACAGTATGTACTTCCAGTCCATCGTCGCTATCAAAATTCTGTTTTTTCGCATGAGCGAGAATTCTCACCATTAGAGAAGTTTTACCCATTTGACTAGGCGCTTTGATGCGGATTAGCGCTCCTGATCGAGTAATTTCTTCATAACAACGTGATTCTGCGGGAGGACGTTCTACGTAAAAAGCAGAGTTCAACACTACCAGTCCAATCGGTGGTTCTAATTTTGAAGAAGATATGGAGATGGGAAGACGTGGTGACACGGCGAATCTCTCAAGAATAATCTCCCTATCTCTGTTGTCCCGTTTCCCCGTATCCTCTTCCTGAATAGCTCGCTGTGCCAAAACCGCCATAAAATTAGTTTTATTGACTTTCTCTCCCAGGCTAGATGAAAGGATATGCCACAGTTTTGGTCCAACATCATGTTTTATGTATTCAGGAGTATAACCACTCTCTAGTGCAATTTGGTCATATTTTTGACCTAGCCAAGCTCCTCGTAAAACAGCAACTTCAATGTTTCTCAAGTGTCTAGAGTTCTTGGCAAAAACAGCCGCATTTGCTACCTTTAAGGCTAGTTCAAAAGGTATAATTTGCTCTCCAATACTATCAGCCATTTGTCTTCACTTATACCAGTTGGCAAATTTCCATAATTGCTTTTTCTGCAATCTGTTTAAACATCCCAGTTAAAGGATGATTGGGATATTGCAAACAAAACAAACCACAACTACCTAGTTGCACCATATCTTCTGACAGTGGCAAGATCCCTGCTAGGGATATGTTATAAGTTTTTTCTACTTTTTGTTGTAGTGCTGGTAAGTCCGTCTTTATTGGTGTTTTATTAACGACTAGCATCATGTTACGGACTTTGATCTGACGAGCAACATCGATTGTAACTGCTGTTCCCTCAAAGTCTTGGCAATCTGGGCGCATGATCACCAACAATAGATCAGAAATAGCGATAGATAATAAAGTTTCTCGACTCAGACCAGGGTGAGTATCAATAAATAGGTAGTCTAAATTTAGTTCTGCGATTAATTGTCGAAATCCACTATTGAGTAGACTAACGTTGTATCCTTCATACTCAATTCTGGCAATTTCATCAGCACTTACACTAGAGGGAATGAGGAAAAGTTTACCTTTGCCTTCTACCCTCACATGAGAGCTAATATCGCAAGCCGTTTCACAAATAACACTACGATGCCACAAATAATCATTTAAAGTATTTTTAATAACAATCTGATCAGTGTGAAACAGGTTATGAATACCTGGAGACTTAAGGTCAGTATCCACGACTGCAACTCGGTTTCCCTTTTGGGCGATCGCCACTGCTAAATTTGCTGTTAAGTTAGATTTACCAGTTCCGCCCCGAAAAGAATGAATAGCAATAATTTTAGACATAAGACACCTCGCCAGCGTTGGGAGCCTACTGAGCGTGGGAGTATTCTCCTAACTGTTCCATTTCTTAGAATGGCGCGATCGCACTGGAATGCGAAAGATCAGTTTTGCGGCGAAGAATAACTTGAAAAACTGGTCTTGACGAAAATATGTGTTTGTGTATTTAAATGAGCGATCGCTTCAATTTACGATATCAACGCAGTAGTAATTTTGATAGTATTGAATTAAGACTTAATTGAGCCTTTAATTCAATATTTAATTTATGATTAATCTGGAGAATATTCACTCTCTGACAGACTTCAAGCGCAACGTTAAGCAATTCCTAGAGCGCATCAAGACGACTAAATCACCCCTTGTTCTTACCGTCAATGGCAAAGCAGAAGTCGTGATTCAGGATGCAAGTACTTTTCAGGAAATGATAGATAGGCTTGAGCGTACTGAGGAAGAACTGCGAAAGCTGAAGTTAGAAGCATTACAGCGCGATATTGCAATTGGAGCCGAACAACTCAAGAATGGCGAGTACACCGAATACGATGATGAATCTTTACCCAGTTTGTTGGAAAATATCAAGGTACGGGGACAGCGTAAGCTGCGCCAGGAGCGCGCTTAATGAATCGCTACAGACTTTCCCAGCAAGCCGAACAAGACTTGGAAGATATCTGGACTTACCTCTCTCAACAGGATCAACTTGTAGCTGATCAACAGATAGCTCAAATTCTAAATCGGTTTCCAATGCTTGCTCAGTTTCCTGATATGGGCAGAAAGCGAGATGATTTACTCAAGGAACTCAGAAGCTTTCCAGTCCAACCTTATGTGGTGTTTTATACCAAAATTTCTGATGGGATTGAAATCGTCCGAGTCTTACATCAATCAAGAGATGTTGAAAGCCAATTTTCTTAAAACTAAGCCACAGCAAAGCCTGTATAAGGTCTAACTTCCGGCTCATGAAAGCCCAACACAATATCATCTTTAGAAATACCAGCTTGGACTAATTCATTAGTAATTCCATCTTCTGTCCCATCTCTTTGTACCCAAACTTTGCTATTAATAATACTGACGTGAATTAGACATCCGTGAATGCGACCATCCTTATCCCAACCAACAGAAACAATTAAATATTGGTCTGTCTCCGGGTCAAAAACAGCTTGATTTTCGATGTCAGCATTTGCATAGGAAATATTCACATATTGTTTAAGAACTTACCGGATAATTTGACGATATTTATCTAATTTATCCATTTTAAAATCACCTCAGCTTTGGGGTCAAAAATAATCAGTTTAATCAATCTTTTTTCCAACAAAGTCTTACCAATAACTTCTTCAAATAGCTCATTATAAACATTCTGGCGGATAGCAAGATATAATTCTCTATCTGGCTGGGCTAGTTCCAGAGAATTCTGATAAATAATATATTGTCCTACTGCATTTTTGAGGTCTTCAATTTCAGATGCACCCACAAAACTTTTAATTTCAACAGCAATTTTGCGACCATCTTTTTCCGCAGCCAAAATTTTCTCTGCACCCAAGTCTATAAACAAGTCTCTTTTACCAACTCTCAGTGTCATAGGATCATGAGTAATTGTCTACAAGTCTTTGATTAAGGCATTTCTAACACTGTCATGATAGATATCTTTTGCTGGCACTCTAAATTTTGAGAAACGAACAATTATATTATTCAGTATATTTCTGCTTTTTAGCCAGGATTCACTGGCGAATATTCCCCAAATCGCCAGCGCAAGGGAGTAGCATTTTGGGTTTCCAAAATTTGGTCTACCTCAAACTCAACTAAACGCTGCGCCCCTGCAAAACTACTTAAGCGTTCTGCATCCCAAATTACTTTTGCTTTTCCAGTTAATTGCAGAGTATATCCTTGTTCAAAATCAATAAACAATAAACCAGCATTAGGATTCACAGCCAAGTTGCCGAAGGTTTGAAACATATTGTTACCAGCGTAATCGGGAAACACCAGCTTGTTACTATTTAAAACTTGCACAAATCCCGGATATCCGCCTCGATGTGATGCATCTGTACCAACTTCCGAATGGGAACTGGCAATGAAAAAAGTATCGGCTTGGGTAATCGAGTGTTTGTCCTTCTCATTCAAAGCCTCTCTAGTAAAGATTACAGGGTTTTCTAGAGATTCTGTTGTTCCTGTTTCTAAGTGACGCACTTGAATATACTTAGGACAATTAAAAAACGCTTGCTCAATACTGACGTTTATCTTTCCTCTTGACTGAATTTCGGCTTTACCATTGAGACGCAAGCGCCTACGATTTACCAAATCAATTACAAGTAAACCGATTTGTGGATTATCACCCAGGTTTTGATGTAACAAATCGCTTGCTAAGAAAAACCCATCAATCTGTAAAGTCTGCTGGTTTAACACTTGCACAAAACCGGGTTCTCCTGTAAGCAACGATGCCCAAACTCTACCTTTTGCATCAACTGTACTCGCAATAGCCAATTGCTGGCTACGCAAGAATTCTTGAGCAGCTGGTTTAATAACACTGCTGATGAGACTACACAGACGCTGCGCCTCTTCTCTCACCCCCGCCTGGGTTTGGACGGCGATTTCTCCAGAATGGAAAGACATTGGAATTTTAGATTTTGGATGAGTCAGTAATTCAGTAACGTCATTTCTTAATATTTCATTACATAACCTGAATTGCTCAAGATCAGTTTGGCAAAAATTCAGCACAATCAAAACTGATCTTGGCGAATATTTATTAATATGTTATTGCAAATGACATTCTGGTTCTGCAATATTTATACCTAGAAAGTTGAGGTGATTCTCAGCAATTTCTATTCATACTCAGGTGAACACACTTAAAAAATCGTGGCTACTCTCAAAGCTTCTCAACAGGGACTAGCAAAAATTAAGCAAGCCAGAATTGCAAAGGAGTGGTCTGTCGATGATTTTAGATGGATTCAGTCAGCTAGTGAAGTTTTAGGAGTTTATTGGCAAGAACAAGGGGTTCTGGCGAATGGTATCTCAGAAGGAACTTGGAAGCGCTTCTTAGCAGGAAAACACCCTATTAACGCTGAGGCGTTTAAAGCTTACTGCCAAGTTTTGGGGGTGAATTGGGAAGAAGTTTCACAGAAGGAGTCAAAAGTCAAGGGTCAAGAGTCAAGAGTCAAGAGTCAACAGTTATTCCCCGCGTCTTCCTCTCATCCTCACGCAGACTGGGGTGAAGCGCCTGATGTCTCAATTTTTTATGGACGTGCAGAAGAATTAAACACAGTTCAACGCTGGATTGTACAAGAAAATTGCCGCTTGGTGACGCTACTGGGTATGGGTGGAATTGGTAAAACCTCTTTGGCTGTCAAGCTAGCGCAACAAATCTTTGTAGAGACGCAAAATGTAGCGTCTGTTATTTGGCGGAGTCTTCGTAATGCTCCTCCAATTGAAGATATTTTGGCTGAGTTGATTCAATTTTTATCCAGACAACAGGAAACAAATTTACCAGCTAACTTAGAAGGCAGAATTTCGCTGTTACTAAAATATTTACGTTCGTCGCGTTGTCTGTTGATTCTGGATAATGCTGAGTCAATTTTACGCTCAGGCGATCGCACTAGTCGTTATCGAAGTGGATACGAGGGGTATGGTGAACTTTTGCGATGTGTGGCGGAAACTTCGCACCAAAGTTGTTTAATTTTAACTTCGCGAGAGAAACCACAAGGACTCGCAAGATTTGAAGGAGAAAGTTTACCTGTGCGTTCTCTGCAACTTACAGGTTTAGCAGAGACAGAAGGACGCTCATTATTTAATGTTAAAGGAAAATTCACAGGCTCGGATGCTCAATGGCAAGCTTTGATTTCGCGTTATGGTGGAAATCCCCTAGCGTTGAAGATTGTCGCTTCTTCTATTCGCGACTTTTTTGATGGTAGTATTTCGCAATTTCTGGAAATTTCCCAGCAAGGTGCATTTATATTTGATGATATTCGCGACTTACTTGACCAACAGTTCCATCGTCTCACTACGTTGGAACGAGAAATTATGTTTTGGATTGCAATCAACCGCGAAAGAGTTTCATTATCAGAATTACAAACAGATTTCGTTACCCATATTCCACCGCGTGAGTTGCTAGAGTCTCTTTCGTCTTTACAAAGACGTTCTTTTATCGAAAAAAGTGCTGGTGGCTTTACTCAGCAACCTGTTGTGATGGAGTATGTCATTAACCAGATAATTGAGAGGCTATCTGAGGAAATAGTTACTCAAGAAATTTCTCTGTTTGCAAGTCATGCATTAATTAAAGCTTTAGCCAAAGATTATGTACGGGAGACACAGATAAACCTGATTTTGCAACCTATTATCAACGAATTGACTACACAGCTTGGTAGTTCTGAAAATATTTCCTGTAATCTTAATCAAATTCTCTCAAATTTACGCGGACAAACACCCAAACAAACGGGGTACGCAGCAGGAAATACTCTGAATTTATTACACCAGGCACAGATTGATATCAGTGGCTTTGATTTTTCGGGTTTAACACTTTGGCAAGCATACCTTCAAGGCGTAAACTTGCATGATGTCAATTTTTCTAATTCAGATTTATCTCACTGTGTTTTTACGGAAATTTTAGGTAATATTTTATTTGCTGCCTTTAGCCCAGATGGTGAGTTATTGGCGACTTGTGACACTGATTGTCATGTGCGTCTGTGGGAAGTGAAATCAGGAAAATTATTGTTGATTTGTCAAGGTCATACAAACTGGGTGCGCTTTGTAACCTTTAGTCCAGATGGGGAAATTTTAGCAAGTTGTGGTGCTGACCACACAATTAAACTTTGGAATGTTGCTGATGGTGTGTGTATAAAAACGTTAATTGGACATGCTCATGAGACATTTTCTGTAGCATTTAGTCCTGTAGGCGAAGCCTTCTCTGAAGGAGTTGGTAAAATCTTAGCTAGTGCTAGTGGCGATCGCACAATTAAACTCTGGAATATCCGCGATGGTATTTGCCTGAAAACGCTGACTGGGCATACAGATTGGGTACGTTGCGTTGCTTTTAGTCCCGATGGACAAACTTTGGCTAGTGGTAGTGCTGACCACACAATTAAGCTATGGGATGTAAGTGAAGGTGAATGCTGGAAAACTTTGACTGAACATCAAGGTTGGGTACGTTCAGTAGCGTTTAATCCGGATGGGCAAACTTTAGCGAGTGGGAGTGGCGATCGCACAATCAAACTCTGGAATTATCATACTGGTAAATGCATTAAAACTTACACAGGACACACCAACAGCGTCTATACAGTTGCTTTTAGTCCCCAAGGTGAAATACTTGTTAGTGGTAGTGGTGACTATACTGTTAAACTTTGGGACTGTCATACCCACACTTGTATTAAAACACTACACAGACAAACCAATGAAGTTTGTTGTGTTGCTTTCAGTCCAGATAATCAAACCATCGCTTGTGTCAGCTTAGACCAAACCATGCGGTTATGGGATTATCGCAATGGACAATGTTTAAAAACTTGGTACGGTAATACAGATTGGGCGCTGCCTGTTATATTCAGTCCCAATGGGCAAATTATTGCTAGTGGTAGTAATGACAAAACTGTGAAACTATGGGACTGGCAAACAAGCAAATGTCTTGTCAGCCTAGAAGGACATACAGATTTTATTTACGGGCTGGCTTTTCATCCCAATGGAGATATATTAGCTAGTGCTAGTACTGATGCCACAGTGCGATTGTGGAATGTGAACACAGGGCGATGTTTACAAATTTTACAAGGACACACAGACTGGGCTTATACTGTGGCTTTTCACCCCCAAGGTAATATCGTTGCTAGTGGGAGTGCTGATTGTACGATTAAACTGTGGAACTGGCACACCGGGCAATGCCTGCAAACTTTTACTGGTCATCGCGATAAAATTTTTGCGATCGCCTTTAGTCCAGACGGAAAAATTTTCGCTAGTGCCAGTGTAGACCAAACTGTGAGATTGTGGAATTGTGAAACTGGTCTTCTGCAAAATTTAGCAGCTCATGATGCCAGGATTTACGCTGCGATATTTAGTCCAGATCATCAGATTTTAGCAACTTGCAGCACAGACCAAACAATTAAACTTTGGGATTGGCAGACAGGGAAATGTCTGAGAATTCTCACAGGACATACCAACTGGGTTTTTTCTATAGCTTATAGTCCTGATGGGCAGATTCTTGCTAGTGCTTCCCATGACCAAACAGTGAGAATTTGGGATGTGAAAACTGGGGAATGTCGTCATATCTGTGTAGGACATACGCATTTGGTGTCTGCCGTGGCTTTTAGTCCAGATGGGCAATTTGTTGCCAGTGGTTCCCAAGACCAGACGGTGAGGGTTTGGGATGCGGAGACGGGGGAATGTGTAAGAATGTTGAGAGCAAAAAGACTTTACGAGGGGATGAATATTACTGGTGTGAAAGGGTTGACAGAAGCGACGATTTTGACTTTACAAGCGCTGGGTGCGGTGGTGGGTGGGATAGCGTTCGCCCTCAACCCTCAACCTCCTTGAACATCATGCTTCATCCACCATCTCTAAAATCTGATTGTATAGAGATGAAGATACTCTAAACTCGGACGTAGCAATCAGGGCATCCATTAACGGCTTGATAGCAACAATGAGATTTTGGTGTTTAGCCTCAACCAAAATACCCAGCAACCCAGTAATCCTTAACCCCAAACGATTGGCTTCTGCTCTACCGCGACGCTCATCAATCAACAGTAAATCGGCATTCAAAGCCGTCCCAACTCCCGCAGATTCTTCAAGTCAAGTTCAAAGTCTTCAACGTCGTAGGAATAGAGAGGGATATTTCGCTGCTTCAGGAGTTGACGAAAGTCGTTTGGTTGCATATCTGCTAGTTGGCTGGCATAACCCAGTGTTAAACGACCTGTTTGGAACAGGTATAGTGCAATCTCTTGGCGAAACTCACTCTTAGTAAGCCCAGATGCTTGCAGGATTTCGTCTGAAATTATGACACTCATAGCAGGATTGTCTCACCAGTCATATTTTTAGGGTAGCTCATTGCTCGTCTACCAACTCATAGACTACATAATTCGCGATCGTCCGTGATTAATTGAGAAATCTGTTGTATTTTGAATGGGCGATCGCTCACAGCAAAGAATCACTCTAACCTGAGTCTATATTACTTGTGCGAATTGTTTACCAGCCAAGTAAAAATGGTTGTATAATATGGTATTAGAAATTGGTTGCATAAAGTGTAATCATGGAACGTGAAGCCTTAACAATTCGCTTCCCGGCAAAATTGCTTGAGAAAATCCGGGCATTGAAGCGAGACAATGAATCTCTCAATGATTTAGTCGTTGAAGCCCTGGAAAAAGAAATGAAGTGGCGTAGTGCTTGGTTAGCCCACGAACAAATTCAAACTATTCGAGAGCAAGTCAAGCAGCGGACTGGGGTACATCCCGATCCAGTACCGTTGATTCGTCAACTGCGCGAAGGAGAAGGTAGACGTGACTGAGGCACTGTGTATCGATACCAGTGTGATGATGAAGTACCTCTGCCCAGATGAACAAACATCAGAAGCGATCGCTTTAATCACCAATGCCTTAACTCAACAAACCAGACTTGTAGCACCGTGCTTTGCCTGGGCAGAGGTGGGTTCAGTTCTTCGTAAAAAAGTGAGAGTCAAGCTATTGACTTCGACTGAAGCCCAACAACTTTACACCGCCTACATCAGCCTACCGATTGACTACATCGACAGCGAAATTCTGCGACTCGAAGCTTGGCAACTTGCTGAACAATACGAGATGCCTACGTTGTATGATGCCGTTTTCTTAGCCTGTGCCAAGGCAGAGTCTGCCGACTTCTGGACAGCGGATGATGCAATGCTCAATCTATGTTCTCCTCGACCCGCTTACGTCTACAGACTGGGAGATTACTGATGGCGATCGCCTTTGTTATGAGCCTGTAATTCCCTGATTAATTGAGAAATCTGTTGTATTTTTAGTAGGCGATCGCTCAGAGCAAAGAATAACTCAGCTTTGACCACTTTAGACTCATCCAACTGCTTATTTCGCTCAAGACCTATAGATCACTAAGCAGCCGAACTCGTCATCTCATTGACTTGAGATAATCGCTCAAGCCAAAGCTCCTTATAAAATTCCATCTGATGTGGGGTGAAAAGGAATTCATTATAAGAACCATCACGAATCAAATAAATCAACACTGCCTGTTCAACAGGATATAGAGTTTCAATTGGAATATAATAAGCTGCCAATTGAAGAATTTTGTCTTGAACCCAATCTATAGAAAGCTTGGGCTTGAGAGATGTTTTCAAATCACTGAGAGTTAGATTTTCCCGATAAAAACCTAGCTGATCAATCTTCCCCAAGTATTGATATTTGAAGCTCACAACAAATTGTTCTGATAGAAGCGTATCTCCAAAATTTGGCAATAATGTATTCAGAGCTTCCAGATAAAATTCATAGGACTTGCTAACAGGTTTGATTTTTCCTCCAGTCAAGTAGGAGTGAAGATATGCATGAATAGCATTTCCTGCACCAATTGCTTCATCTCGAATACGTTTAGCTTCTTTCTGTCCGACTCTAGCTACCCACTTGCGAAGAGCCTCTTTAGAACTGTTGTCTTGTGTTAGTTTGAGAATATTGCTGACGCTACGTAGAGCATTCTGTCTCTTGACTTCTGTACCTTGGGGTACATAATAAGACTCGCCATCGAAATTTACTCTAGAAAGGATGGGTAAGTTCTTTTCACTAGAATTGAGAGGATGGAGTGTTCCATCAAAATGACGATAGTAGAGTGCTGCTTCTGTTAACATTGTTCTTAATCTATTGAATTGAATATTTATTTAGATTTCATCTGCTTAGGTATCATTAGCTTTATTAATTTGCTGTGCTTGCGATTCTAAACCCCTCAATCGCTGTGTCAATTTATCATATTTTTTAGAGTCAGTTTCTACACATATTTGCTTGCGGATATTATACATTTTCTTATGTTGTCGATTAGGGGTCTTCAAAGTGTTTCTTTGAATAATGATTCCAGTAACCTCACGTGACTTTTTTCCAACGTAATACTTCTCTTTCTTCTTATTGCTACGTAAACCACAACGATGAAACTGCTTTTTAATTTGCCAAATTAGCTCACCCGTTACAGAATTTCCTGAGATTGTTACGTCATCCATATAGACAGTCAGAGTGCAACCTGCACTCTCAACAATATCATTGATATCCTCCCACATATCTATATGAGCAAAGTAGGATAAAATTGGACTTAATGGACTTCCTGTTGGCAAATGTTCTTTATAAGTTGACAGCTTTGTTAAAATCCCAGCGACATCTGAAGAACATTTCATCCGTTTGTGGAAAAACCAATAAACCCGTTTTGATGTTGTAGATGGGAAATATTTCTCTATGTCAAGGCTTCTCACTACAGCACTATTTAGATGAGCTTTTGCGTTACTGACGTAAGAGTGGCCCTTGGCTGGGCCATGAATATAGTTAGGGAGTTTAATTTGCTTTAAAAGCTCTTCAATTCGCTTCTGAATTCGCTTTAATTCAGGTTTTGGTTTTTCCACAATACGAGATTTTTTTCTCTCAGGATTAAAGATTTCTTTTTCTACATACATATCCTCGGAGAGAGTAAATTCTTTGAGCTTAGTGAGACTTAAGCACAGGAGCCTTGCAAGTTTTGCTTTAGATTGCAAACAATAGAAAGGCGATTGATCTAATTCATATCCTGTTTTTCTACTCCTCAGCATAAGTATGAGCAGACCTTTCAGCTATAAAATTGAGGATTGCAAGAATCTTAGAAGATACAAACATCCTCAACTTTTCTGTTCTTACATCTTTGTTCAAGCTTTCAGAAAAGAACATAATTGAAGAGACAGGTATATCAAAGAACTCTGAATAGCGATTGAGTAAATCAAGCGTTGGAATCTTTTTCCCTGACTCTATTTCAGAAAGATAGGACTTGGATATTCCTAGTTTCTCGGCTAGCTCCTTTTGAGATAAATCATGGAATACCCTCATCAACCTTAGAGCTTCATTCAACATATTTAGTTTTCCTTGGCTAGAGGGTTTGCATGGGAGTTGTATAAAAGAGTTAGCAGTCTAGTCCTGCAACAAATCGATCAACCACTTCAAAAGTTTGAAAATGATTGGACCGGCTTGAAATAACAGACGAAGCGTTTGAGGTTTACGGAGCCATTTTAGGAACCGCTGATAACGCTTTTTTGACTGCTCCTGCCGTTTGTCGGGATGTTGGTTATTCATATTGAATCTCCTCAACTATGGGTTTGATTGCACTCACTCACTAAACGTGAATGAGCTTTGCCTCAAACAAACCCGGAGAACGGCAGTTTTAACCCTCCTTATACCGGCGCAGCCGCTTTGCCTTGGCTGCGCTTGTGTGCTGCTCCTTCAGTACCTTTGCTTCGTTACTTATCTCAGTTGGATTCACCGCGCTCGCACTGCTTACTACTGAGTAGTTGATGAAGCTTGCTTACTGTTTAGTTAGCAAAACACGGTAGAAGATCAAACATCTTCCTCAGATCGTAATAACGATCCAGTGAGTGGCAAACATCTCCTTTAACCCGACTAAACCCAATTTAGCACAATTTTGTGAATTTGGTTCGCTATTAGCGAACTTAAAATTATTGTCTTAATCGATGTTCTAGAACTGTTTCCTTGATTGAAATAAAGATGCGTGAGGCTTTTCGTCTCACGCACCCTGCATTTTAAGTCTTATTCCCTCGTGTTAACTAATTCACTCCCTCCACACCGAAATAATTAGCCAACGCCAATACAACCTCCTGAGTCAAACCCTCAGACAACTCTGGTAAATAAACGCGGATGGCATTCCTCACAGCAGCGTCGAATTGGGCAGCATTAGCCGTAGCATTACGGACAAATGGCTCAACTAATTTGATTAATTCGTAACTGCTGCTTAAGTCAGTATTTTGAATTGCCCGATCTAGAGGTGGGGCTGTGGGGTCGGGAAATTCTGGGAGGATGCGGCTAACGAAGGTAACGCGGTGGAAGATGCGCCAGCAAGCGGGGCCGCCTTGGGGTTGTCGTGCTTGGCGGAGTGCTTGAGCGTTGGGGGAATTATTCTCCTCTAACCAGATGGGATCGACGACTTCATTAAAGAAAGCGTCGTAATTTTGGGTATCTGGGGTGAGGTAGAAGCTTAAGAAGCGATAGGCGTTGACTTTACCGGGAGCATCCAAAGGATTACCATTGGCATCGAATTCGCGGATGGGGCGACCGGCTTCATCTCGTACCAAGTTACCTCTTTCATCTAGCCTAAATCTCTGTAAATCGCCTTGGGTGTTATTTGTCAGATCGATTCTAAAAGATTGGCTGGCTTCTTTGGTTTTGGATTTGGTGAGGTTTAAACTACCACCGAAAGATGCTTTAGTTTCTATGTTTAAACTGATACCAACTACTTCCCCGGTGGCGGCAGCACTGAAGGTGGCGTTACCTGTGAAATTATAAGCCCCACTGGTAGATTCTTGCTGTACATCTGTGGTTTCTGTGGATTCAGCGAAGAGTCCACCGTCTGCTGTCCAAATGTAGCTGTTGACTAAGTTACGTTTACTGTATTGTTCTGGTAAATCGTTGTTGGAAGTCAAGGCATCGATTAAACCACCGGCGGCAATTCCCGCAGCCGCTACAAAGGGTGCGGCTGCGCCAGCAACTGAAGCTCCGGCGATCGCGCCTGTGAGTCCTCCAGCTAAAACACCAGTGGCACCGGGGGGGGTGGTGCGGAAGTCTTCGTAGTAGGTACGCAAGCGGGTTTCTTCGGCTTGGATACGCTGACGTAGGGCGTAAGCTTCGCTGGGTTTGAAGTAGCTATACTCGCCGTAGGTTGTAGCTTCGGGATAATTCGGATCTAGGACTTTGCCGTTTTGGTCATAACCGACAGCACCATCTAGTGTGCCTTGTTTTGTGTAACCAGGTTTGATGGGGAAAGGAATGATGTTGGTATCCTTGGGAATATTGGGATTAGGAAGCATCCTGAAGGTAACGAGGGCGCGATTATGTGCCAAGCGCAAGGCATAGATATCAGCGGTTTCCGACTCTACTAGAGCAAAGCCGACGTTAGATGGTTGGTAACGACGAGGCATGGCTTTATTTAGCCGTCGGTTAATATTTGGATCTTCCCAAGCGCCACCCAAACCAACAGTTGTCATTTTGCTAACATTGGTTTTGTTAGTTTGTTGCTGGTTACTCGACCATCTCAACTCGGTGTCTAATTTGACTGAGCCACCAAATTTAACACCGCCAGCAATAATATCTCTAGTGATAATACCGAAGCCTAAAGGAGCAACTACACCATCGATATTTTGACTCACTTCTCCAGTGATGGATGCTTCAAAGGAGGAGTTGAAACTACTGCTTTTACTCGCAGAAATTGTGTAGGAAACGCTATCAGCTTCGACAAATTCTACAGAAGTGGTATTAACGTAAGTGCTGGAAGAATCATCAATTGGCCCGGCGGTGAGGTTTTCGGAAGGAACGGGGGGCGCACCTTCGATGTAACCTTTGATTTGCGGGTCGAATTGGACTTGACTAATCCATTCGGTAATTAAGTTACCAACTTTGTAACCTGTGAGCAAATACCAATGACTGTCTTGAATGAAAGCGTAACAGCGTTTGTGAACTCCAGTGATTTCGCCGTTGTCGGCGGTTTGGATGTCTGCGTATTCGGCGATCGCTGGGCGGCTGGTAATATTACTGTTGTATCTGTTACTTACACTACCCAGAGCATTCCTGACTAAAGGTATGTCATCAGACAGGGGTGCGCGGGAAAAGGTATGTTGAATATCGGCATTGTTGCTAGCTGTGAGGTGATTTCCCCGCAGGCTGCTGTCGTTGACGGTGGTGACTTTTCCTGCGGTTGTAGGATCAGATTCAAATTCGTAGTAAGCTAGCAGGTTTTCCCGTTCGCCTTTGAGTTGTCCAAACAGGTTATCGAGAATTTGTTCTTGAGTGCGGAACTGTTTCCAAATGCGGACTTCATCAATTGCTCCCCGGAAATCTCGACCCAAGGTAAACTGATTTTGTGGCAGGGTGACAGAGTTTATCGGGTCAATCTGGGCAGGGATACCGTTGATGTATAAATCTAGTCTGGTAGCTGTGGGTGCAGGGTCAGGAACCCAAGTTGCACCGATGATTCTGGCTTCATCATTACCGATTAAATTGGCGGTAGTGTTACCGGAACCTTCATTAATCCGCCACTCACCTGCTAATTTATCGCGATCGCTATTATTTTGGTGTAATTCACCCATACTTAAAGCACGGTTCCACACCCGCAAGCTGCTGATGGTTCCCAACAGATAACGAGGATAGCCATTAACAATTGTTGTACCTTGGGGTATACCATTACACCTACCTACTTCCAGAGGTTGTAAACTGGTGACTGGTTTACCGCTACTAGTTCCAGTTCCCCTAAATTGTCCGTTCCAGTATAAGTTAACTGTGTAGCCATTATCAGTTTGTGTACCTGTGACGGCGATGTTCACCGGAGTACCAGGGGTAGGTGCGTTAACGGGGGCGATCACCAGGCGTAGTTGTTGATTATCTTCATAACCAAAGCACAGGCTGTAGTTTGTTGCAGAATCTCGTCTGACGTATAGCCAAGCAGTAAGTTCGGGGTTGTCTCTGCCAATTCTACCTTTGTGCAACAAGGGGAAGAACATTTGATTGTTGTTAGGTAGAGTTACAGTCAATTCAATTGTTAGTTCGTTGTCTACCCCTAAACCAACTTGATTGCCACAGTCGAGGTAATTATCTACACCATTGAATCTCAAGGCATAGGCTTCAGCGTAGGTGGCGGCGATGTGTTCCCAAGTAGTTGTCCACATTGGTTCAGTGCTGGTGAGGTAGCGGTCTCTCACCCCAGCGACAACGTTGTAGGCGGTGAGTCCTGATTCTACTCTGGGGAGACTGCCGAAAATTTGCCCATCATTGCTGGCGTTACCAGTGCGATCGCTTGCTGTTCCATCTTCAAAGTGATAGTATGCCCGCAATCCTGATTCGTTGCCATCTAAACGACAGTCTTTAGTATCATTAATCTCAGCTTGGCTACGTACTTTCCCCCAAACCCGGATTTCATCAATCGCACCTTGGAAATAAAACTCTTTGGAGGGATTCTCTATTGTTCCCATCAGTAATGCCCCTGTACCTTGATAAGCTGCGGTGGCAATATCATCAGCAACACGAGTCCCATCTCTATAAACAATGCGTTTGCGACTTTGGGCATCAAAAGTACAAGCCCAGTGATGCCAATTAGTATCATTAACAACACCAGTTGGTGTATTCAAATCGTTGCCATAAAAGGCGAAGGTGAAGACTCCGTTCTTACGGAAACCGAAGTGTAGTTGATTATTATTAGTAGGTCTTCCTTGGGTGAGAACTGCGGAAAATAAGGCATTAAGGCTAGCAGAATCTCGTTTTGCCCAAAATTCGATGGTGAAGGATTGATTCGCCAAGTTGAGGTTAGCGGCTTGGATATAGTCACTTTGTCCATTGAATCGGAAGGCAGAATTTACAGGCTTTCCTTGAACCCCCAAGGAATATCTAGATGTGGGGGAATTTTGCGAGACAATCCAAGTAATGTTACGAGAGATGTCTTTATCAGGACGAATCCAAGCTTCTAGGGAAATGTCGCCTTGATTTGATAACTCGGTAGCATCGCCGCTTAAATGTCCACTGCGAATTTGCAGCGCATTTCCTGGGGTGTCGGAAATCCAAGCGTTGGGTTGAGATAAGCCAGTCAGGGGACGGGTGGCGAGATTTTCAATGTTACCTGTGTTGGATACCCCAGCCACTTCTACCAAAACCGAACCAAATTTGAGATTATAAGGAGCATTCATCAGCTCGCCTGTGTTGCTGAAGCTGCTGTAACTGTCATAACCGTATTCAACCAAGTTGATGGTTGTACCCGCAGGTAAGGTATCTGTAAAGGTAATTTCGCTAATGCTAACTTCTTTTTCGCCGGGTGCGATCGCTTTCCTTAAAGTCAGAGTTCCTGTACCAATTACCAGGGTTGCACCTTGTTCGTAGCGTTGAGTCACAGGTTCCGCCAGGGTAATTGTATCAACTTTGCCTGTGACAGCTGCACCCAAACGACCGAGATAAACCACCTCCCGCGCCTGTCCACTCAACACTCGTGCTAATCCCATCGGGTTGCGGGGGACTCGTTGCCAAGTTTCTGTGATTTTCAGCAGGCTATTTTCCAGGGTGACATTGCAAGTATTAGCATCTTCCCCATCGGTAATCTTGACAGTAGTAGTATCAGGATTGGCATCACTAGCCATAATCACTTTCACTTCACTGCGTCCCAATCCTGGAGAACGTTCCTGTAGTTGCACGCTATTAGAAAGTAAAATACTAGCACGGGCAACATTGGTGTTGTAACTAACAGCAAAAAATTGGTCTGCACTACCCCGGAAATACAACCGCAACATTCCGTTAGCACTTTCAAACAATTGCGGTGCATCATTTGTCCAAGCAAAATCTAGCAGTCCACCCACCACATTCAAACCATTGGAGTCAATATGGATTAATTGCATGGGAAAAGCAAATTTACCTTGCAATTGGGCGCGTAAATCAGCTAGTTGGGCTTTGAGGTTTTGCAGATGTTCTGTTTGTGCTATCAGCTGCTTATTTAAGTTGGGAAGAATTACTGTTTGAATGTTGGTAATTTGTTGGTTGTAGCCCTCGATTTCCGAGTTGTAAGTATTCAGTTGATTCTGAAAACTTGCAGTAGTACGCACCCTCGCACTCATGTAATTACTCAAGAAATAAGTGCCACCTAATCTGCTTTCGTCCTCATATTGGGCGCGGGAAGCACCTTGGAAGTTTGGTTGTTCATAGAGGATGACATACAAACCTGGATCTGGTTTTACAGAGTTAATCGCAATTCGTAATGTTGGATGTTCGCCTATGCCTAATCTTTGACTAGCACCTGTAAATTGAGGCTGGGAATATCCTGTAACACCTGTACCGTTTTCAAGATTTGCTCTCAATCGTTCTCTGTTTGCCCTCTCTATAATTAATCTTTGAATTGTTGCTTGTTGCGTAGCAATTTCTCTATTGAGAGAGTCAATTTCCCGTTGGGTATTGGGAATTTCAGTTTGTTCTAATTGAATGATTTGGTTGATAAAGGTATTCGGGTCTTTTGTCTTTGTGTCTATCAACGGTAGATTGATATTGTCGGGAATTTGCGATAACCGACCCCGTTTACTCACAGCCAAGTCCAGAACAGCTATTTTTTTGACATCCAAGTTTTCATCGGCTGTTGCTACCGCAACTAACACACGGGCATTTTGCTTGATGGGTGCGGGTGTTCTATCATATCCTGAAGGTACTTCCTCTTGCTGATAATACAGCACAGATGAGATACCTTTACCTGCCACAGTGCGATCGCCAAATCCAAAACTCGTCCGTTGGATACCTGGATTATCGCCTACAGGTGCGTCAGATTGTATCCACTCGGCTTGTCCTTCGACAATACCATTGTTGAGGGAATCAGTGTGATCGTAAACCGTTGTACCGTTTCCTTCGTCAAATTGCCAATAAGTAATTAAACCAGGTTCATTTCCCGCCTTACGGAACTTTTTAGTTTCTCTAACTTCCAGTTCTGAACGTTCCCGTTCCCAAATCGATAATTCATCAACAGTTGCAACAATAGGTAAAGCGGGTTGCGAACCACCGTACAACGAACCGACATTTCTGCCAACAACCATGTAAGTTGTCGTCGCGGTAGTCGTGGGAAACAATAAATATTGATTTTCTTCCCCAGCACCGTTAACAACCGCATCCCCTACTTGAATTTTCACCACACCAGAATTTGCAGGTGCATTGATATTATCTGGAGCCGGAGCCAGAGAAATACTAATATGATTCCATTGCCCCATTTTGATCGCATTAGCCGCAGAAGTAACTGTCTTGGAGTTAGCAGTTACCTGAATACCGTAACCAGGAAGAAATCGTCCATCAGTATTTAACTGAGTTTCAACCAATTTTATTTGGAAAACTGCTGCTGGTGTTCCTTCGGAGTAAATTACACCAGTAGTTTCTGGTTTAATCCAAGCGGAAATATTAAACTCTTTTTTGTTGATGACTTGCGCTTTACCTGCAACATAGGTATCAGCATCTAACTTTATAGCTGATTCTGCATAACCCATTTTCGTAAACGCATCTGGACTTTCTGTACCTTGAGTATTGAAAAATCCATCAGCAGAACGTTCGATATTGTAAGCATCAATTCTGTTAGTCCGTTGATTATGGACAAATATTTGCCAACGTTTAATATCAGGAATACCCGTGGGGACTTGCAAAACTGTAAACCGTCCATCAACCAAATTCCGGACAAAACCTAACTCCATAGTTGGTTCAAAAAATGGACGATTATCCATATCTGTAGCACCGAGAGTATCTTTTGCACCATTCTTGAGAATTTTATGGCGACTGCGACGATAGCGGACTTCTCTAGCTGTTTTCAGTTGCGTACCAGAAAGAATAAATCTATCTACTAAGAGTGTTTGATCAACAACTGGAATTGGTCTTGAATTATCTGAATTGCTGACAGTAACGTTATCAGGATGATTACCATCAATAGACTGTCGGAACAGGTAAATATATTGTCCATCACTCAAAGCTTGAAACGGTGCATCTGCTGTTAATCTTGCCGTTGTAGAACGGAAGAAATCGATTTCTGAAAGATTTATTGCAGGTTGACCATTGCTTCTCACTGTCGGTAAAACTTTGTTGGGCAGAATACCAAACCCAACTTGTGTAATTTCGTTGGGAAAAACCAATTCTTGGGGTGTAGATGACCAATTTCTCGCATCAATTGGATTGGGGTCATCTTGCTGGTCAAGAACAGTGTAATATATACGGCGATCGCTATCCATTGCCAATGATATCAATACCCCTGTATGCTCGACCAGAGTTGTATACTGATAAGATTTGTTAGTATATGTCTGTAAATAGTTGTCCCATTGTGGCTGCATATTTTTCTCCTAGTTGCTAGTTCATGTGGTGTAAAACTTTTCGTTTTATCGCTTAGTAAAACAGAATGCAGGAAAGAACTTACACAAAGTTTCTATGTGTAAGTTCTATGAATTTTGACAAATGAATCGGGAGATTCAAATTTTCGGAAACTTTTGATGAAAGATTAATCTTGCTGATGCCAGAAGAAGAATTTAATTACCACCATGATTGAGTGGAGATTTAACAGAATTCTGAGCAATAGATGATGTAGGATTAGAAGGATTGTCTTTATCGCTCAAAATTCTTCTTGGCGCACAAGCTTGTGTAAATAACAATATGCTGATTGGTAAAGCAATGGTCAAAAATTTGTTCCAGCGCATATTGTTCATAGAATTCATTACACGATTCATCAGTTCAACTCCTTGATTTCAGATATTCTGTTATCTTTATAGAATTTGTAAATAAAAAAGTCGATACAGAAAAGTTAAGGAATTAAAACTGGAAGCTAACTTAACTCGAAACTTAACTTTTATGGCATCAAAAAATATTGATAAGTTTGTAGTAAGCATTTTATGCTTAGAAAATAAGGACTAAAGTCCTTACTACGAACAAGTTTAACTTGACTATCACAATTAATTAGACAGACCACTAGAGTAAAACATTATATTCTTGACGCGATGAAAATTGGCTTTCCAGCAATTGCAAAGCAATTCTTTTACCTGTACACCAGCCATAATATCCATAAGTTGCGGATGCACCCACTATTTTCTCAAAGCCTACAAAGTAAAGTGTAGGGTCAATAATAGATTGGCATTTACCATCTGTTTTTGGTAATAACCTATCATTCACATTTAGATACAACTCAGGCTGTCTCAAAATTTTATTAATACCAGGGCGAAAGCCAGTACCTAAAATAATTGCATCATAATCTTGTGCTACACCATTGGCAAAAATTACGCCTGTTTTTGTGAGTTGCTGAATACTACTACTGGTGACTTGAATATTGCCTTTTTTGATTTGTTTAACAGTACCTCTATCCACCCAAGCTACACGGCCATGATTAACTTCCATATCCATTGGCCCTTTATCATCTGGATAGATAGAGTACGGACTCAAATCTAAAGCAAAACGCTGAATAAATTTATCTGTTTCCTTGATGTCTGCTTGTAATTCTTCTGGAGAGAAATCTATTGCTCTCTCCATAGCTGCTATTCTCGTATCTGTTGTATTTTGATTAAACAAATTTTTAAAATATGACCTACTGCGCCATAACAAATATTGTAGCGATCGCAGTCTCGGATAAAGAGGAAATACCCAACGTTTACCACGTATTAACATATCTACACGAGCAGCACCGTGTTCATATAAATCAAGTGCTATTTCTGCTGCTGAATTTCCCGAACCAATGACTAAAACTTTTTTATTTTTATAAGAAAAACCATTTTTATAGGCACTACTATGAATAATCTTCCCTACAAAATATTCTTGCCCAACAAATTTTGGTATCATAGGTTCATTATTTAGTCCAGTACATATAACAAGAATCTTGCTGTATAGAATGTCTTTAGTTGTTTGTATCTGCCAGTTATAATCTGTTTGATTTTGATTATAAATCTTGGTAATACTTTGTACCTCCTCACCAAAACGAATATACGAATAAACCTGAAAATGATCTGCATATTCTGTTAAATACTGCACCATTTCCTCTTTGCTCTTAAACGTGGAATATTTTCCCTTGCCCTCAAAGAAAGGTAGAGTAAAATAAGGATTTTGAGTAACTAATCGTTCATAGGCATTTTGCCAGATAGTTGCGACAGTTTCACCCTTCTCTATCACAACAAAATTCTTAATCACAAATTTTTTTAAACTTGCAGCTACAGTAATACCGCAAAAACCAGCCCCAATGATGATCACGTCTAGTTTAGCGTTCATAAAATTGACTTTGATGGCAAATCTTAACTGTTCTCTTTCTTTATAAAATGTGGGGCTGCAATAGTCGATGTAGATTAGTTAGGGAATTTGAGCCGTTGCCAACCTACTGAAATCTCGTTTCTACCTTCTCTATTTATTTGTTAAGTTTGTAAGTTAAGTTATTTTCCTCCCTATTTCCTTAACTTTTCTGTATCGACACTGCAATCATCCAACTTCTATATATAAACAGCAAGACTATCTATCACAAAAGAGTTGGCATGAACTTAATAACTTTACTGTTACGTTCTTCTTGGAGAATCCTGATTCTTGCTGCCTTCATGGGTTTATTAAGTGGGGTTAGCACCGCTGGATTGCTTGTTACAATCAATACTCAAGTTAATCATTCATCACAGATGACAGCATTAATTTGGAGTTTTGTCAGTCTTTGTTTTATAAAATTTATTACTAACATCATTTCTAAATATTTACTAATAAATCTAGCAGAAAAAGCAATTTTAGAATTACGACTCATTTTGAGTGAGAGAGTTTTAGCTGCACCACTATATTATTTGGAGAGTTTAGGAAAGCATCGCATTTTAGCTACACTAACTGATGATGTTTTGGCAATTTCTAACACGGTTTACGTTATTCCTACATTATGTATTGACATTACTATTGTAGTGACTTGCCTTTTTTATTTGTTTTGGTTATCTCCAACAATATTTTTGCTGGTGGTCATTTCTTTACTACTAGGAATATTTAGCTATCAACAGGTAGCACACAAAGCAACCTCATTCTTTATTTTAGCTCGTCAGCAAGAAGATAAATTATTTAATCATTTTCAGAGCATTGCTGAGGGAACCAAAGAACTGAAACTTCACTATCAGCGACGACAAACATTTTTAAAGAAAGAACTGAGAGAAACTGCACAATTATATCGGCGTAACAATGTAGTTGGGATGACTATATTTGCAGCGGCTGCTAGTTGGGGAAATATTTTATTCTTTGTAGTTGTTGGACTGGTAATTTTTGCTCTGCCTAATCTCCAAACTATCCCCATTCATATTTTATCTGGATATGCGCTGACTATTCTCTACCTGCTTTCACCTTTAGACTACATTATGAGTGCTATTCCTACTTTCAGCAAAGCAACTGTTGCTTTAAAGAAGGTTAATTCTCTCAAAATATCATTGTCCAATCACTGTTATGCAAGTAATTTAATGAATTGGGATGAAGCAGATAATTTTTGTCACCGTTTAGAATTTGTGGGTATCACTCATACCTATCATCAAGACTCAGAAGATACAGCTTTTACTCTTGGCCCAATTGATTTGACTGTTTCGAGTGGTGAAATTATTTTTATTGTCGGTGGTAATGGTAGTGGTAAGTCTACTCTTGTTAAGCTAATCACTGGTTTATACGTTCCTGAAAGTGGAAAAATCTATCTCAATGGCAAATTAGTTACTACAGAAAATCAAGAGTGGTTTCGCCAACATTTTTCAGTTGTATTTTCCGATTTTTGTCTCTTCGATAATTTCTTGAATTTAGGTAAAACTATTGCTGACAAGCAAATATATGATTATCTAGTCAAATTACAACTCGATAAAAAAGTTCAAGTTAAAAATGGTAGACTTTCGACTACCTTATTGTCTCAAGGACAGCGAAAACGTCTTGCTTTATTGACTGCTTATTTAGAAGACCGACCTATTTATGTATTCGATGAATGGGCTTCAGACCAAGACCCTATATTTAAGAAGCTTTTTTACACACAATTATTATCTGAGCTAAAAAATAAAGGTAAAACTGTGGTAGTGGTTACTCATGACGACCAATATTTTTATTTATCAGACCGGATAGTAAAGCTAGATTATGGCAAGGTAGACAATGTTTATAACTGTGTGATGTCTTAAGTGTTAATTTTTGCAGGATTATAGCTACGAGAAGCTTGATATGTAAAAAGTTAAGAATTTCCATCAAGAGTTAAGTCAATAAAATCCTTAACTTTTCTGTATCGACTATTGTTTGTCTCAAACCTATAAGTAGAGATGTAAGTGTTATACATTCCCTCGCAGAAAAACACTATGCAACTAACTTATCGAGCTGCTAATTACGAATCTAACCCTTATGAAACCTACATCACCGAAGAATATAGAATTGGTCTCTATAGAGGTGTAAAGACGAGATTTCATTTACCCAAAGTTGTAAAACAACAACAGTTACCACGACAATTGAAGTATCGTGGTATTACTTACATCAGCTGGCGATGAAATTTGTTGACAACTTGCATAAGACGGAGTCATTCATTTAGGTGTATTTAAAACTATGCAAATATTTAATCGCGAGGTAGATTCTCAAGCTAACCAGCCTCTTAAACCTGAAGCAAGTATCTGCAAAGTACAAGCTTCTACAGATGCTAGCGAACCAAAGAAAATTAAACTTATCTACCGTGCTTTGATTTTTGAGCGTCTTCTTACTCCGGAATGTCCTTATCGCCAACCCCGTGCTGTTAACTGGCGATTTCGCATTCCTGGCAAAAACTATAATTTGACTTCTATTTCTGAACTTGTACCTTTACGCCCCTATCCTCAGGCTCGTGCTGTTAACTGGCGATTTCAACCCCGCTCTCAGTCTTGAATTAATTAAAATCTCTTCCCTAATCCCCGATCCCTGATCCCTAATAATTCTAAGTTCCCTCTGTTTTCAAAATCCTTAACTTTTCTACATCGACAATTGACCGCTCAAACCCTAAAAATAAAGTCAGTCAACCTTTGATCAATGACGCAGGCAATCAGAATGCACGAACTGTTGTCACCCTACGAATATCAAGTTGGTGGTCGCCTGCCAGTAGATGCACCTAGCTATGTCATGCGCCAGGCAGATCAAGAACTCTACCAGGCTTTGAAAGCAGGTGCTTTTTGCTACGTTTTAAATTGCCGCCAGATGGGGAAGTCTAGCCTGCGGGTACAGGTGGCGAAGCAACTGCAAGAAGATGGCTTTGCATGTGCAACGGTTGACTTGTCTGGGATTGGGAACAAAAACATTACACCAGACCAATGGTATGCTGACATTATTATGCGTCTGGTGCGAAGTTTCCGTTTATCTAGCCAAATTAACGTCCGCAATTGGCTAGCAGAACGACAAGATTTATCGCCTGTAGGTCGTTTGGGCGAGTTGCTGCAAAACGTA
Organism: Pelatocladus sp. BLCC-F211; assembly: GCF_041928655.1. Lineage (NCBI taxonomy): Bacteria > Bacillati > Cyanobacteriota > Cyanophyceae > Nostocales > Hapalosiphonaceae > Pelatocladus > Pelatocladus sp. BLCC-F211. The sequence goes on from NZ_JBHFLM010000027.1 coordinate 28,144, forward strand.
CTACCAGAATTAATCACTCAACCAATTGTGATTTTTTTCGATGAAATCGACAGTACCCTCAGCTTATCATTTAATACAGATGATTTTTTTGCTCTCATCCGCTCTTGTCACGAATATAAACGCCTGACCTTTGCCTTGTTGGGAGTAGCAACACCCTCAGATTTAATAGCAGATAAAACCCGGACGCCTTTTAATATTGGTCGGGCGATTGAGTTGAATGGTTTCCGTCTGCATGAAGTTAAACCATTAGAAGGAGGATTGGCTGATTCGGTAGATAATCCCAAGTCCGTACTCAAGGAGATACTTGCTTGGACGGGAGGACAGCCATTTCTGACTCAAAAACTATGTCAGTTGGTAGCACAGAAGGAGTGGGGGAACGAGGGAATAGAAGAGGGGGAGACACGGGGACGCAAAGACGCGGGGACGCACAAAGGAGGAAAATTTTCTAGTCCTCAGTATCCATTCTTGCAAAAGTTGATGGGGGAGATATTAACGCAGCATGAGGAAATTGCTGATCAAGTATCTGGAATTGTGCGATCGCGTATAATTGAAAATTGGGCGGCCCAAGATGAACCACCGCATTTAAGAACAATACGCGATCGCCTACTTAGCAATGAACAACGTGCCAGTAGACTGCTGGGACTATATCAGCAAATTCTCCAAGATGGCAGTGTCCCTGCTGATGATTCTCCAGAAAAAATAGAGTTACTCTTATCGGGATTAGTTGTTAAACATCAAGGCGTATTACAAGTTTACAACCGCATATATGAGGAGGTTTTTAACTCCGAATGGGTGGAAAAGCAACTAAAGAAATTGCGAATTTACGCAGATTTACTGAATGCTTGGGTAGCATCTAATTATCAAAATGAAACATATCTCCTACGGGGACAAGCACTCAAACAAGCTCAAGCTTGGGCAAAAGGGAAGAGTTTGAGTAACCAAGATTATCGGTTTTTAGCTGCTAGTGAGGAACTCGATAAACGAGAGGTACAAAATGCCCTCAGCACATCCGAACAAGCAAATCAAATTCTGCTTAACGCCCAACAGCAAGCGAAAAAAACCATTCGACGTGGCTTGATGGGTTTATCAGTGCTTTCGGTGGTAGCTGTGACTCTAGTGGGACTGTCAGGATTACTGACATGGCAAACGGCGCAACAAAAACGACAGGTAACTATTGGTGAGATTAAAGCGCTCACTCTTTCATCAGAAGCTGCTTTTGAATCTCACCATAACTTGGATGCCTTGCTATCAAGCATGAAAGCAAGTATTCAATTAAACCAAATGGGATGGAATAATGCGGGTACAAATTTAAAAGTGCAGGTAGAAAAGGCACTACGGCAATCTATTTACTGGGTGCGCGAAAGTAACCGCTTAGTAGGGCATACAGATGTAGTGACACGGGTAAAATTTAGTTCTGATGGACAGAAACTTGCTTCTGCCAGTTGGGACAAGACGGTAAAAATCTGGCGGCGTGATGGTAAATTACTTCACACCCTCCGGGGACATACTGATGGGGTGTGGAGTGTTAATTTTAGCCCGGATGGTAAGATGTTAGTCAGTGCCAGTCGGGATAAAACTGTTAAGGTTTGGCGTGTTGAAGATGGTCGAGAACTTCTTACCCTGCGTCATCAAGACTGGGTGGCGTGCGTAGGCTTTAGCCCCGATAACAAGATGGTGGCGGGGATGGAATGGGGTGGCACAATGCGGTTATGGAATTTGGAAGGTAAAGAATTGCGATCGTTCCATACCCATAATGCACCTACTGTTGCTATTAGTTTCAGTCCTAAAGGAGGAATGATCGCTACTGCTAGTCGGGATGGTACTGCCAAGGTTTGGAACCTCAATGGTCAAGAACTATTGACACTCAAGGGACATCGCGATTGGGTAATGTATGTTAATTTTAGTAGGGATGGTAAAATAATTGCCACTTCCAGTAAGGACAAAACCGCGAAACTCTGGAGTCTAGAAGGAAAGGAATTAGTAACCCTGCATGGACATACTGATACAGTTGGTAGTGTAGTATTCAACCGCGATAGTCAGACGATTGCTACTGCTGGTTGGGACAAAACTGTGCGACTCTGGAATCGCCAAGGCAAACAACTGCAAGTTCTCCAAGGTCATACAGATGCGATTTGGGGTGTCAACTTTAGTAAGGATGGTCAGCTACTTGCTAGTAGTGGTGAGGATGGGATGGTCAGACTGTGGAAATTGGACAATAAATCTCACCCCTCCATACTCAATCTTGGTGAAGCCGCAGCTGCTAGTGTCAGTTTTAGTCCCGATGGTCAGATCCTTGGTACTGCTGGTCGCTACACTATGGCTAAACTGTGGAATTTACAGGGACAAGTACTAACGAAACTCGGCGGTCATGACGATACTTTGAGAAGTTTGAAATTCAGTCCCAATGGCAAATTCATTGCTACCACCAGCCGAGACAAAACTATAAAACTGTGGAATCTAGCTGGTCAGGAAATTGCTACCCTACGGGGACATCAGGGGGATGTGAGAAGCGTTAGTTTTAGCCCTGATAGTCAGACTATTGCCAGTGCCAGTTGGGATACAACTGCCAAATTGTGGAATCTCACAGGTAAAGAATTGTTGACTCTACGGGGACATCAAGCAGGTGTGAGGAGTGTGAGTTTCAGTCCCGACGGTCAAATTATTGCCACCGCCAGCGAAGACGGTACAGCCAAACTTTGGAGCCGGGAAGGTAAAGAAATATTAACCTTACACGGGCATCAAGCAGGAGTAAATTCAGTCAGTTTTAGTTCTGATAGCCAGATGATCGCTACTGCTAGTAAGGATAAAACGGTCAAGCTTTGGAACCGACAGGGTAAAGAGTTGTTAACTCTCCGGGGACATGAGGGTGAGGTAAATGCTGTAGTTTTTAGCCATAACGGACAGACTATTATTACGGCCAGTGAAGATATGACAGTTAAGCTTTGGAACCTTAAGGGAGAAGTATTGCAAACCCTTGGTGGTCATACTGCTGGGGTCAAAAGTCTAAGTTTCAGTGCTGATGGTCGGGTGCTGGCTTCATCAGACTCACTAGGTAATGTCATTCTCTGGAATTTAGATTTTGATTCCAGCCCAGAGAAATTATTGATGCAAGGGTGCAATTGGGCCAAAGACTATTTGCAAAATAGCGCAAATGTCAAAGAGGAAGACCGTCATTTGTGCGATCGCACCTGATACATCTTCCTGGCTTTGTGGAATCAAAAGCAAGCAAAGTAATCAGCAGGTGGTTTGTGAATAAACAAATAGATGCAATAGACACTAGAAGAAGCCCATCTTCTGCACATCTTCATTTCCTGCTTCCTGCTAGTGGACTTCCTGTGAAAATACCGATTCAAAAAATGTTTACAACACATCCTGATGTAGAGACAGTTACTTCCTTAACTGATTCAAATTGATGTCAGGCGGTATTAAAACTTCATTAATCGCATGGATAACACCGTTACTTGCTTGGATATTCGGCTGAGTCACACTCGCATCGTTCACCGCGATTTGATTAGTGCCAGGATTAATTTGAATATTGACAGGTCTGTCCTCAAGCGTTTTCAGTTCTCCACGCTTGAGTTCATTGCTAGTTAATTCACCAGACACCACATGGTATTTCAAAATCTTAGTCAGTGTTTCTCGATTCTCAGGTTGTAATAATCTGTTCAGAGTCTCTTTAGGTAAAGCAGCAAACGCTTTATCAGTTGGAGCGAAAACTGTATAAGGGCCTTTGCCTTTGAGAGTGTCTGCTAAACCTGCTGTTTTCAATGCAGAACTCAATGTTGTAAAGTTCAATGTAGAGAGAGCATAAATGTCACCAGGCTCTGTTGTGGAAGTTGTTGAAGTGGTTGCGTTAGTGGAACTACTACTATTTGATGTAGATATAGTCGTGGAATTGGTTTGACTGACCGTATTATTGCGACCCACAATGTAATTAGTAGCCGCCACATTGTTAGCAAGTGGTTCTATTTTTCCTTGCCTTACCAAGGCTTGATACAAAAGTGCTGCGGCTTCCGCACGAGTGAGATTTCGGAGCGGATTGAGAGCTTTTACATTTGGGTAGTTGACAACAATACTTGCCTCTGTCGCAGCAGCTATAGGATTGATGGCATAGGCAGGTATCCATCCAGCATCTTGGTAGTAACCTCTAAGAATATTTGCCGACGTACCATTAGGAGATAAACGCAAACCATTTGCTAAAGCAGTTATCGCTTGCGCCCTGGGAATAGTTTGCTCTGGGAAAAACAATGTGCCGCCATAGCCTACCATAAATCCTGTTTTATAGGCCTCTTGTATTTCAGAAGCCGCCCAGTAATCACCAGGAACATCTGTAAATCCAGATTCTGTTAATTGTCGAACTTGATTTTGATCAAAAGCCTTAGCAATCATTGCAGCAAATTCTGCACGTTGCACAGCCTGCTGTGGTCTAAAGGTTCCATTGGGAAAGCCTGTAATGATGTTTCTCTGAGCTAGAGCTTGAATAAATGGTCGCGCCCAAAAATCAGGTGCAACATCAGAAAAGTTGACCTCTGCACCCGGACTTGGAGATGGAGAAGTCGTTTGAGCAACCACGGGAGCAGAAATTGCTACAGGAGCGATCGCACCAAATGTCACACTAACAGATAGCAAAGCGGCGCTACCTGATGACCAACGTAAGAAGCTAAACATTGAAAATATCCTCCAAATGTGGGGTTAGATTTTATCTTGAGTACAATTGTTGTTAGGGTATGAGGAAAGTAAACAGAGAGACTATTACCTGTTAACTTTTGCTTTTTAACTTCTTTCACTACACCCCTTTTCCAAAGAGACTGGATAAGTAGATAAAACTTGACTTTGATAAAACTTGACTTTGTGTCACAGGATTTTAATTTGATGCCAAAAAATGTTGAAACTCAGCAAAAGCACATAACCTCTGAGTTTTCCCAACTTAATGAGAAGAAATAGGCATTACACAATTAAAAAATGATTTAATGCTGTATTTTTCTTTTTAAATCATTTCAAATGTGCAATACCTAAAAGTTAGTTAAAAAGGATGTTGAGGTTAAGTTGTTGAACGCTAGTTCAGTGATTGAACTGCTTCTAGTTTGAGGATATCTCTAAAAAGTGGAAAAGTTGTGGAGCATTGAGCATGTTGCCAAAATTGCTCATTTGGCTTCAACCTTTGGTTAGTTGTGTAATTTCAGGGGTGACGCGCTCGCGGAAACGATTTGTCGGAGTTTCAACGAGTACAGAGAGCAACAGTTTGAGTGCGATCGCGAGAATCATGTTGTCATACGGAAATTGCTTTTGTTGGTTCTAAACGGTTACAATAATCGACCTCGATATGTGCCAAGAGAATTGCTCAAAGTTTTCCAGACATTCTGCCAAGGCTGGCAACCACTGCAATCAACTCGGCTGCTCTGACTGGTTTTGCTACGTGTAGCTGAAAGCCTGCTGCAATAGCCTGTCTGCAATCTTCTATCCTCGCATATCCTGTAAGTGCCACAGCAGGAATGCGTCCACCCATTTCCGGTTCAAGTTCTCTAATTTTACGGATAAGCGTGTATCCATCTTCATCTGGCATACTGATATCGCTCACTAACACATCTGGTCTGAATTTTACGAGCGATGCCAGTGCTTCACCTGTTGAACCGACGGCAATAACTTCTGCTCCGCACTCTTGCAGTACTGTACTAATCCACTTGCGCGTGTCCGCTTCGTCGTCCACAACTAGGACACGCAAGGTGTCAAATTTTGGAGGATTGTCTAACGGTACTGCATTTTCCCCAATCTTTGGCGGCTGTATCTGGTCTGTATCGTTTGTTTGAGCATCTTCTGACGAAGGAACGGTTGTAAGCGGCAGCTTGACTATGAAAGTTGCCCCTTGCCCTATTCCCAGGCTTTGAGCATCGATAGTACCGCCGTGTAATTCTACCAAATGATGAGCGATCGCCAGTCCTAAACCTAACCCCTTATTTGAGCGAGTACTCGTGCTGTCTGCCTGACGAAAGCGGTCAAAAACATACGGCAGAAACTCAGGATTGATACCCTTACCTGTGTCGCTGACAGTGATTTGGGCATAGGGAATAGGGAATTGGGCATTGGTGATTGGGTACTGGGAAGACGCGGAGACAGTAAGACGCGGGGACGTGGAGAAGAAACAATTCCCCGTGGCGACCTGTCCTCGTGGCGACCTGTCCTTCAAGCTTGACAGCCGAACCTCAACCCGTCCGCCGTCGGGTGTAAACTTAATTGCATTGGAAAGCAGATTCAACACGACTTGTTGCAAGCGGTCTGAGTCACCCCAAATCGGTTCTAGCGAGGTATCAAGCGCCGATTCAATTTGAATAGATTTAGCATCTGCCACTGGTTGTACAACTTCTAAAGCTTGGGCGATCGCTTCTAGCAAGTTAACTCTGCCAAAATTCAATGAGAGATTTCCTTGAACAATGCGCGAAATATCAAGTAAGTCTTCAATCAGTTGCATCTGCAAGTTAGCATTGCGCTCAATTGTTTCCAACGCATCTTTTGCTCTATCCTCATCCAGCCTACCTGTTTGCAACATCCCAACCCATCCCAGAATTGCGGTCATAGGGGTGCGTAATTCATGAGAGACTATTGCCAAGAAATCATCTTTTGAGCGATTTGCTGCTTCTGCTTCTGCACGTGCGGCTTGTTCGCGCAGTAGTAGTTGCTCGCGTTCTTCCTCAGCCTGTTTCCGCTCAGTCAGGTCTTGCATAATTTTTGAGAAGCCGCGCAGATTTCCGTCTTGATCTCGTAAAGGTATGATGACACAATGCGCCCAAAAATGTGTGCCATCTTTACGAACGTGCCAGCGATTTTCCTTAGAAAAACCCTCCCTAACAGCCATTCTCAATACTTGCTCAGGTCGTCCGCACTCAATTGCTTCTGGTGTGAAAATGTGCCGGAAATGCTGACCAATAATCTCTGCTTCTCGATAGCCTAAAATGCGTTCTGCTCCAATATTCCAATTGAGAAACAATCCGTTCGGATCAAGCATAAAAATTGCATATTCTTTCACTCCTTCCACAAACAAACGGTAGCGTTGTTCGCTTTGATGCAGTTTTTCCTGACTTTGACGTAGATCATTGTAATTGCGTTGTGCTTGGTGTGCATTAATTTCGGCTCGTCGTTGGGCAGAACGTAACATCTGGTTTAGTATGCTGATTAGCAGTGACACTAAGACAAACTGAACCAGCCCTACTGTATTGAAACCAATCACAGCCAGTGAATAAAGTGGAGGTAAAAAGAAGTAAGCACAAGCTAAAGCAGACAAAACAGTCGCCATTAGACCTGGTTCTAAACCACCATACCAAGAGCTAACCATGACAGCAGCAAAAAATAGTGGGTAAGCACTAAATCTATGCAGTAGCCATAGTGACTGTGTAAGTAGTAGTGCTAATAAAACTGTTAAGATTGCAACACCGTAGCGTTTTAGCTGAGAGCGCGTTAATTTTTGCATCTTTTGTTTTTTCTAGTTGCACCGCAGGTATAGGCAAACACCAAAGAGCTATTTACTTGTTTAGGAATTCTATATTTTTACACCAGATTTTCACTTTTAAGTCCTATCTTAAGAAGTGAATATTATTATTTTGATTTCAGATACATATACTCGTTTCCTAACTTCAGGCTTTCCTAGACTAGAAAAATGTTAATAGTAAGCGATCACCTTTTTGGTGATTCAAAGATAGGAAGAAAATAACGATGACTGCCAAGCAAATCCTTGTTATTGATGATGAAGACGACATCCGTAAATTGATTCAAACCTGTTTGGAGATCATGGGGGGTTGGCAGGTATTGACTGCGAAAAGTGGGAGTGAAGGACTACTCTTGGCTCAAACTGCTCACCCTGATGCCATCCTCTTAGATGTGATGATGCCTGATATGGATGGTCTGACAACCTTTAAAAATTTACAAGCAAATTCGTCAACCAAGCATATTCCTGTAATTTTTTTAACAGCTAAAGGGCGTGTCACAGAAGCACTTCAATTTGCTGAATGGGGGGTTACAGGGGTGATTAGTAAACCATTTAATGCTCAGAAACTTGCTGCTCAAGTAGCAGCAGTGTTAGGCTTTTAGGCTTAAGCGCGTAAAATGTCTATACAGCCAAAGTTTAGACATCCATCTATCATGCTTATATAACGATGAGGAATTTCTACAGCAATTCCAGGTGAATTGGAAACTCTGTCTTATTACAATGAATTTCTATTCTTGGAAAGATGTTTGAAAGATGAAATTAGATTATATTTCTCATCAAAACTATTAGCCTCAGAGAAACTATGCCCCACGTATTACTAGTAGATGACGAAGAAGCTTTGCGAGAAAGCCTGTCTTACAGTTTGCAAAAAGAAGGCTATAGCGTAACAGCAGTAGCAGATGGTCACAGTGCAATCAAACAATTCCATAAGGAAGTACCAGATGTAATCTTGTTAGACTTGATGTTGCCAGAGGTTGACGGTATGGAAGTTTGCTGGCGGATTCGTGCTTTTTCTGATGTACCGATTGTGATGCTGACAGCCAAAGACCAAGACGTGGATAAAATATGGGGATTAGAGGCAGGAGCAGACGATTATGTAACAAAACCTTTCAATACTCGTGAACTGATGGCACGCATCAAAGCAGTGCTGCGTCGTCGTGCTGAAAAGCAACCGTAAGCGATCATGAGTTGGTTGCAAATCAAGTGGAATTCGATTCACACCAAGCTCTTAGCAACTTACCTATTGCTGACTGCTTTGGGAACCTCGCTGATGGCAGGGTACATTCTTTGGTCATTCCATGCCTACTTTATGAGAGCAAGGCAAGTAGAGATGCAGAACTGGAGTACTGCTATCAATGAGAGTATTGCTGATGCGCTGGAGAAAAACGATCGCCAACAAGTACAGCTTGTTGTACAGCGTTATGGTGCAGCTGAGACTATCACAATCCGAGTTTTTGACAGTAAAGGTCAACTACTCGCTACATCTAACTCCAAACAAGACCGACAAGTGACAAACTGGCTAGTAGTACCTGGGATAGATGCAGCTTTAGAAAAACAACAAGCGCAAGGTATAGCAAAAGGAGTTTTGTCCAATGATGATAGATTATTTATCGCTCAACCGATAGTCCGTAATGGTCAGTTGTTAGGTGTGTTGCGAATGTCTATTACCTTGCAACAATTTCAACGTCAGTTCGCCATAGTTATCTGGACAGTGCTGGGAACGCTTTTGTTTACACTTTTACTTTGCACTATCATTAGTGAATGGCTAGCACGTAGCCTTTCCCGCCCCATTCAAATTATGAAAAATTTTGCTATCCGTTTGGGTAGTGGGCATTTTGGTGATAAGCTACAGATCCGCCAAAGCAACGAGTTAGATCAGCTAGCAACAGAACTCAATCGCATGAGTGAACGTTTGGCTTCGTTAGATCAGGAACGGCGAGCGTTTCTGGCAAACGTGTCTCACGAACTTCGTACTCCCATTAGTAATGTATTGGTAACGGTTGAAGCCCTACGGAACGGTGCTGTTGCAGATTCAGCAGTGAGCGATCGCTTTTTGAAGAATGTAGAAGACGAAACCAAACGATTATCACGCTTGATTGATGATTTACTGGACTTGGGACGCTTGGAAGCTGGAGTAACACATCTGGAAAAACAACGTATTAGGCTTTCTAGTCTAATTAGCCGTGCAGTTAGAGCAATGGAAACGCGAATGCAAAATTCGCACATTTCCGCTCAGTTAAACGTAGCTGAGTTACAAATACAGTGTGATTCAGAAAGACTGTTGCAAGCACTTCTGAATCTACTAGATAATGCCATCAAGCACTCAGCCCCTAATTCTCAGATATTTATCACTGCCTACAAAAAAGGTAAACAGGCTGTTGTCACTATCGGTGATCAAGGTCAAGGCATCAAAGATAGCGATCTCCCCCGAATTTTTGAGCAATTTTACACTGGCGATCGCTCTCGTCAAGGTCGGGGAGTTGGGTTAGGTTTAGCGATCGCCAAACGCATTATCGAAGCACACGGAGGTAGCATTACTGTTAGCAGCAAAGTTGGTGAGGGATCTACATTCACAATTTATTTACCCCTATAGCCATGTATTTGCACTATTACCACTTTTCCACAATTGTTAGTTAATTTAAAGCTAATAGCTGCTATTTTTTATTTCCTCAACTCAATATTATTAACGTAAATATGATTGGCGCTCACTTTTTTGGTGGAGTTACTTCTCTGGGATTAATTGAATGGCTAGAATAATAATATTGATAGAATATTGACATCATCTATTAAGTATTACTAGTCCACAAAAATAATTTTGGTAGATGGAACAAGCTGGAAGGATCAAGGAAAAATATTTACTGAGCTTACCCTTAAACCTTTACTATTTGTTCAAACTAATACCCTTTTAGTTTAGTGAATCAAAACTACATTTTTACGTAAACTTATCTAGTATCTATTTGTGAAAACGGCAACACATTAAAATAGACAAAACCTTCAAGAATACCTACAGCATAAGGGTAATGAGTTAGATAGTGCCGAGGGTAACGCGTTTTGTAATACCACCAAAGAAGTTCTGTCTGAGCATTGCCAACGATAATACCTGGTGATGGCAGTCGAAATAGACTAATGTCATTTCCAGAACCCCCGCAAATAATGGTTGCATTTGCTTGTATCTCCAGCAATTGTTGTAGATATACAATAGCTTTACCCTTATCACTGCTCTGGGGTAGGATATCAACATCCAATCCATTGCTGAAAATTACTTGAGTCCGCAATCCAGCAAAGTTCAATAAATCTCGCAAATCATCAATAACATGAAGTGAGGCAGTCATATCCAACGCAAAGCTTAACTTCCAAGGAGTTTGTTCGCTTTCAGGTTGAGGTTTTAGTGCAGAAAATTGGCTAGCAATTGCCCAAATTGTATCCCTATTCCAGTCTTTTGAAATGTAATTTGCCCAATTCTCTTCTAAAAGAACACCCTGTTGATAAATCTCACTACCTACACTAGTAATTAAGTAATCTGGTTTTAAAAACTTTGCTTGTACTATTTGCTTATAGCTAGAAGCATAAGAGTGACTAGTAACATAGACTAAGTAAATATAATTGCGTATGGCTTCCAGCCGTTCGTTTAAAGTAGCATTAGCTTGCTCGTTCCTAATCAAAGTATGGTCTAAGTCAATAACTATAAGTCTTTTCATGTTTAGTTTTTCCTATGTTAAAAGTATTGATGTTGAGACTGAGAAATTTGACTTAAATCAGGTGATAAATACTTTTTACTTTGTACTTAGCTATTCGCCCACTTCACAGTGCCGCTAGAGAAAGAATCAATTAATTTTTCTAGAGCCATAATTTCACTAGAATTCAAAGCATTTGATTTCAATAAATTTTGAATTTGTCTTTCTAAGTTCGGAGATAAGTTTTTAGATTGAATAATTTCTTGAACAAACGCACCTAATGTTAAAGATTGGTAGAGTTCATAAATTTGAGTAGTCACTACTTGAGTACTGAAACGAGACTGAACCCAATTGCGTGCAGCATTGCCATAGCACTGCCGAACAATAGGATCTTCCAACAGATTCCGAATCGCGATCGCTAAAGCATTGGCGTTGCAAGGAGGAACTAAAAGTCCGGTTTCACCATGCACCACTGTATGTTGCAATCCTCCCACTTCGCTAGCAATTACGGGTGTTCCTGCTGCCATTGCTTCAATAGCAACTAAACTAAAAGGTTCATAATAACTAGGCACAACACAAACATCTACTGCGGCATAGTAAGCAGGTAACATTTGTTGAGAAATCCGTCCTGTCAAAACCGTAACTGCTTCCAATCCCAGCTTTTTTATCAGGGTTTGAATGCGTTGTTGTTCTTGAAAGTCTGCTCTATTTTCACGACTATCACCAACTAAATAAAGTTTAAATGGATGAGGCAAATAGCTACAGGCTTTGACTAGGGTTTCAACCCCTCTATGGGGATCAAAGCGTCCTACATGTAAGATGATTCGAGAATCTGGGGCAATTCCTAACTGTTGGCGGGCAACTTCTTTACTCACAGAACTAAAATGTTCCGTATTAATACCACAAGGAATTACTTTGATGCGACCATATTGCGAAATTAGCTGACGCAAATCTTCTGCTTCTTGAGGACTGGTGGCAATGACACAATCTGCTTGCTCTAAAATTGCCTTCTCTACATGATGGCGAATCGAAGCCATCTGCGGTAAATGTTCCATATACCGATATTTAACTGCTCCTATGGAATGATAGGTATGGATTTGAGGAAACCCCAGTCTAGCTTTAAGTCTTAGTCCCACCCAACCAGAAAGCCAGTAATTAGTGTGAATCAGTGCATAGTTACGCCCTGTTTGATGTTGAAAATTAAGCCAAGCTCTCACAAATTCTGGTAAATGCTCAAATAACTCGTTTCTGGGAATGAATTTTGCTGGCCCTGCGGTCAGACGAATTGTGCGACACCCTGGTACTAGTTTCACAATTTTCTCTTGATGAGGATGTTCGCGCCGAGTAAAAATATCAACCTGACATCCCTGTTTTGCTAATGCCAATCCTAGTTCGCGCACATATATATTTTGTCCACTCACTCCTTCTTTGCTAATTTCATCTGTCGGATCGCTATCAATTGAAATTAATGCGTAAGTAGGTTGAGAGTTTTGCATTTCTGGAGACTTAACTAAACTTAAAGAGTTAAGAGTATTCATTTTTAAATTTCAACTTGCAAATAATGAAGGAAATGTATCCAGAGCGTAAAACTTCAAAGTTTTTTAAAGCGTTATTTCCACTAAAATTAAAATTATTGAATATCAAAAAAAGTTTGCAAAAACCGCCTGGAAAATATAAAAGGATGGTTTCTACCTAAATCTTTACTAGTTTTGGAGCGTTCTGGAAGAGCATCAATAAGTAACCGAATTGCTTCATGGACTGATATTTTATGATCTTCTGCATAAACTTTGAGTTTACAATACTGATCATTAGTAAGAACAATATTAGAAATATTCACTGAAAAATGAGACATAGAGATTGACCCAACCCTGAATATAGTATTCCAAACTTTATTCTCTCGGAATATTACATTTTATAAGTCAAAAAAATAGGTAAAAATCGGGTAAAAATCGGGTAGATAAATATCAGTTTCATTTCTCATTTCAATAAATTTATTTTTGTATCAAGCTATTCTGATTTAATTTTGAAGACTATATATTTAAAAGCATTAATGTCAAAATTAAAATTCTCCAAACCAAGTTGTTAAATTGGTTTGGAGAAAGTATGGTGTCAAGGAGTTATTTTATGTGAGAGTCTAGCAATCGATTGTACAGATAAGGAGCAAAAATTGGGTAGAAATCGGGTAATTTCCTAAAGCTGCTTGAGGCGATAGCCGAGTCCATGAACTGTCTCAATCAAACCATCAGGAGCACCTGCCTCTTTCAGTTTATTTCGTAAAGTTTTGATGTGAGACTTAACAGTTTCTTCGCTGGGTGGGTCATCCAGTGACCAGATACGCTCAATAATTCCAGCTCGACTTAGGACTCGCCTACCACTAGAAACCATTAGTTCTAGGAGGACAAATTCTTTTGCTGTCAGGTGTAGGGGTTGGTCAGCATAGGTAACTTCATAAGTAGTGGGATTTAAATGCAAATTACCCCAACTGAGGTCTGGGAAAGAAACTGCGGCACTATTACGACGTAACAATGCGCGAATGCGAGCCATTAACTCTGGCATTTCAAAAGGTTTGACCATATAGTCATCTGCTCCAGCATCCAACCCGGTAACTTTGTCACTAAGGGTGTCACGTGCTGTTAACATGAGGACAGGTAGTTTACTATTGTGTAATAAACTACGTCCCAGTGTAGGCGATCGCAAGCGTTGGCAAAAACTTACACCGTCTAACTTCGGTAACGTAATATCCAGCACTACTAAGTCATATTCCAACGTATTCACAAAATCCCATGCTTCTTCTCCATCTTGGGCTACATCTACAACATATTGACGATCAGTAAGAGCTTCCATCAGCATCTCTGCTAGCTGGACATCATCCTCAACTACCAAGATACGCATTGTCAGAAATATTTTTTGAATTAACTTTAATGTAAGGTTTTATAACAAACAATGCCGACTTCAAACCATTAACTAAAATTATTTTCTATGAAATGGTCATTGGAAGGGAAATGGATTGCCTCTGGTTTTGGCTTGTCTTTGTTGTTAATGGGTATTGTCAGCTTCATTTCTTACCAAAACGCTACTCAATTAATTGACAGTGGCAATAAAGTGAAGCACACTCATGAAGCAATGAAAAGCTTAATTGATATCTTCGCTACACTAACCGACGCAGAAGCAGGACGTAGGGGTTATATTCTGTATGGAGAGCGTTCAGAACTCAAACGGTACAATCAGGCAATGCAAAGCCTAGATGCCAAAGTCGAAAAATTGCAGCAGCAACTTGCTAATGACCCTTCTCAACAGCAGCAACTGAAAAGGCTAAAATTCCTCATATCTCAAAGGGTTGAACTATCCAAGCAATCGATTGAACTTCAGCAGCAAGGTAAATCAACCTTTGCCCTTCAAGCATCCCTAGTTACTCAAAGCAACCAAAATCGTAGTGAAATCCGCAAAACACTAACCCAAATGCAAACTAGAGAAGAACAGTTATTGCAAATATCGGTTAGATATTCCCAGGATAATACTCATGATCGCATGTTGATTGAATTTCTCGGCACTTTGCTGAGTTTTAGTATTTTGTTAGGTGTTTATGCTTTGCTTTATCAACAATTAGTTAAGCGTCAACAAGCAGAAGCTATCCAACGTACATTAGCTCAAGAAAAAGAACTCAGCGAACTAAAACTGCGCTTTTTTTCTATGGTGTCTCATGAATTTCGTACGCCTTTGAGTATTATTTTAGGGTCGGCTCAATTGTTAGCTCAAAGTGAACAGCAATGGACAAAAGAAAAGAAGCTCAAAAATTTACATCGGATTCAATCTTCAGCTAGGTCAATGAATCAACTGCTGACGGATATTCTCACTTTGACGAGAGCAGAAGCAGGTAAACTAGAATTTCATCCAGAACTTATAGATTTAGAGGCATTTTGCATTAATTTGATTGAGGATCTTCAGTTTTTAACTCAACCACAACATAGTATTCAATTTGTCAGCCAAAGTAACTGTACTCATGCTAAATTAGATGAAAATTTGCTGTACTCAATTCTCAGCAATTTACTTTCAAACGCGATTAAATATTCACCTCAAAAAGAAAAAATTTCATTGATTCTCAGCTGTACCCCAGAGTTGATAATTTTCCAAGTTCAAGACTCTGGAATCGGTATTCCTTTAGAATCTCAGCAGCATTTATTTGAGCCTTTTCATCGTGCTAATAATGTGGGTAAAATTGTTGGCACTGGACTCGGACTGGCTGTGGTGAAAAAATGCCTAGAACTACATCAGGGAGAAGTTTCTGTAGAAAGTGAGGTAGGAGTTGGAACAACTTTTACAGTGAAAATTCCCCAGAAGGTGACAGCAATGGCAAGAAGTAAAATAGATTTGTCAGTGTAGAGAATGCGATCGCTCCAAATCATGCGATCGCTCGATCATATCTAGAGAGATTGCTCATCCCGTTTATCAACAATTTCCACTACATCCTCATCAGTAGTAGTTCCTGTATACCTCTGTGTAGTCCGATCCATGCTATTCATACCAGACATATCAGCAGAAGCTACATCACTAGATACATCGTATACAGCCCAGTTCCGAATATTCTGATTTCTCAAAATTGATGCAGCACGCTCAATTTCATGCTCATTACCATCTACAATCACCAAAAATTCACCTTGGGATACTCTTTGACTATAATCTCTGGCTTCTTCTTCAGGAATACCCAAACCAGTCAGCGCTCCTACTAAACCACCTGCTGCTGCACCAATACCCGCACCAGCTAAGGTCGTCGCTATCGTCCCAGCAGCCAAAAAAGGCCCGACTCCTGGAACAATTAAAGCTTCCAAGCCAACGAGTAAACCACCAATACCACCCAAAACAGTACCCGTGACTGCACCAACTCCAGCACCTTCTTGAGCTTCATTATCACCGCGATCTTTCATGTCAGATTTATCTCTGACAGTAGCTCCACCTATTTGTTCATTGCGGTCTGTGTCTTTTGCCAATACAGAAACTCGATTCATAGAGAAACTTGAGTCTCTGAGTTTATTCAGCGCATCTTCTGCTGTTCGACGGTTGGGGAATGTACCAACTGCACGCTTATGTTGTTGGATTACCATTTTTGTCTCCTCATCAAATTACAACTTTGTTTTGTTTAGGTAGATTTTTATTTAGCTTCTCTCTCAAAACATATATATTCATCAGTCTATAGATTTAGTTTTTTATCCATCAAAAGAAGAAGATAATAACTAATAATTTGATTAATTCTATTTCGTAAGTAGTAATTTAACAAAATATAGAAAATCTTCACGAGTTTTCCACAATTGAAAGTTAAGCTGTGTTTAAAGACTTTTGAAAGACTCCTCTGATAGTTGAGCGTCTCAACTTTTTTCTCATTCATGCAAATTCATCTTCTTGATAGTTTTGCACAACAAAATGTTGATTTTTACTACTTAATCAATAAATTACTTAATGATGAGAAAAATTATAGTAAATTCTAAATTTTGAAAAATTTATATTGCATTTGTGGAGGTATCTATGAATCTACCAAGTCAGAGCAGCAAAAACAAAGCCGGGCTATTGGGAGGTATTTTTAGCGGTTTATTAATAGGTCTGCCAGCTATTCCTCTTGCTGCGTTAGCAGCTCCTTCTTCTGTGGTCAATCCCTGTCCTAGTATTTTCTACGAAGAACCACATAACAATCAAGTATTGGTTCCCCAGGGATGTCCACCGAATGCTTACACGCTGAGACAACAAGGTCAAATATCTGGGGGGCAAAACGGCGTGGTTGTTCCCATTAATCCTAATGTCAGAGGTGTAA
The DNA here is from genome assembly GCF_041928655.1 of Pelatocladus sp. BLCC-F211. Taxonomy (NCBI): domain Bacteria; kingdom Bacillati; phylum Cyanobacteriota; class Cyanophyceae; order Nostocales; family Hapalosiphonaceae; genus Pelatocladus; species Pelatocladus sp. BLCC-F211. Next base: position 45,095 of record NZ_JBHFLM010000027.1, read on the forward strand.
ATCCCATACAGCCACCTTTACCAGGAAGAAGACAGAGTCCAGTCGCTACTATTACACCAACAGCAGGTGGGGTAAATGTGAGATTACGAAATAACACTAATGCTTCTATTTCTTACCAAGCGATCAGCTATACCCAACCTCGAATTCTCTCAGGTGGACAAGAAATCGTTCTACGAAATCTACCAACACCTGTAACTATCACAATGATACGAGAAGATGCAGGTTTTATTCATGCTATGCCTATATCTACATCTGAAGATGGAACACTAACTGTTTCATTGGATGAAACAGCTAACTTTTCTAACAGTGATACTGCGTTGAGAATTCAAAGAAATGGTCAAGTATTTCTGAATTAAGAGTTTGTAATAAGCACTTTATCCTTTATCCTTCTTCTGTCACTTTCCGGAAGGGCGATCGCTAGAAGGCTGATGAGGCAATCAATGCAGGCTATACTATTAGAAAAAAATTGGTCTTGTATTTGTTATTAGAAAATAATCGCGCCATCGCTTGCTCTACAAAAGCTCTAGAATTCAGAAATGGCAAAACTTTTCGGAGAGTGACAGAAGCGGGTTATACCAATTTCCTATGAAGATGCATAGAATAGCTAGATTCAAAACTCTTGCTATACAACGATTGTAGACTTCAAGATTCTATGCAAGTTCACAAATAATTGGTATTAGTGCTTATTCTTCATAAATTCAGGAGATTTTACTAACAATAAATCGGAGGTTTACAGGGATATTACTCTACCTTGTAGATTGGACACACACATTGGACGGAGAGATAAGAGAAGGGAGAGTATCTTAGCTAATGGAGGAAAATAATCAACTGATTCTTTATATTTACATCTCCATTTTCTTTACCAGTGAAAGTTTGTTGCAATTATTTTTATAGTTAGTGTTATGTCAAATTATTTCATTTTTCTTAGTTTCTATCGTCGCTGGTTGTATGTGTTGGTGTCAGTGGTGGTATCCCTTGGTATTTGTGTAGGTTCACCCCAAAAATCGCAAGCAATTTCATGGTTCGATCTACTGTTTCAAGGTGTCCAGATATTACAATTATCTAATATATCCGACAAGGAAGAAGTCCAGTTAGGTAAAGAAATTAATCAGCAATTAGTTAACAGTAAGATTCAGCTTTATAGCAATAAAAATGTAAATCGCTATGTCAATCAAATTGGTCAGAAATTAGCAGCAAATAGTACTCGTTCTGATATTCCTTATAAATTTCAGGTAGTCAAAGATGAGAGTGTAAACGCCTTTGCCACAATGGGAGGTTATGTTTATGTTACTACCGGATTGCTAAAAGCCGCAGATAACGAAGCTCAATTAGCTAGCGTTATCGCTCATGAAATTGGACATATTGCTAGCCGACATGCAATAGAACAGATGCAACAAACAGCGATCGCTCGTGGTGTGGCCACAGCAACCGGATTAGATCGCAGTACAGCAGTTCAAATTGGTGTGGATTTGGCTTTACGTCGTCCCCATAGTCGCCAAGATGAATTTGAAGCCGATAGAAAAGGACTGAGAACTTTAAGACGTGCTGGTTATGCTCAGTCTGCCATGATCGCTTTCATGCAAAAGTTACTCAATCAGCCATCGCTACCGACATTTTTGAGTACCCATCCCGCAACAAGCGATGTCTGACGACAAGCTGCTTCGCATCTACGCATCACTGCTTTAAAGCGTGAAATTGATTCTCAAAAAGTTTCTGGAAGCGGAGGTTTAAACAATTCTATATATGAGGCGAAAATTCAACCTTTAAGTTAGTTATTAATCAAGCTAAACAAATTTAACAGTAAGAAAAAGCATGGCTTTGTACAAACTTGATGAATACAATCCTGACTATACAAATGAAATTTTTTATGGTAATGATAATAACAAACAACCTCAAAAAAATACAGCAAATATCCCAGCTTTACCCCAAGGTTGGGACGACTTGAAATGGTTAGCAAATCAACCATGTATAGCGACATTTAAGTCATACAAATATACGCATCTCATCGAGATATTTGGCGATCGCCAATATGAACCCCTTAATAGTGATTCCTCCTCCATCTCATTAGAAGCATACGGCTATCGCTGGTTTCGAGTAAATCAAATGCGTTAGGTTTAGATATGTCCTAACCTTTCCTACCCGATTTCTGCTCGATTTCTCCCCTGTTTTTCAACTTTTTTTAGGTAAATTAAGAGTAAAACCAAATAGTTAAATAGCGTATGAATTATAACAAATATTAAGTAAAAATACAGAGTTGATAAGCACCTAAAAAAATTAATTACATATTCTTCAAGCTGTTAAGAGTCTCCTGACATCTACGAATGAATTTAATTTTGCATAACCACTTATTATGTGAAGGTTTTGTATGAGACATCATCAAATTGATGAGAACTTAAATTTACATCCATCCAGCATAGGCGAGAACTCAGGCGGTAAGTTTGTCCACACACAATTGCTTATGTTATTAGTGCTGTTTATTACAGGTATTTGTGTAGATGTTTGGTTTAATCGTCACCAATTACCGTGGCAATTATCAAACTTTCATCCACAGATGTCAACATCAACATCAGTGCATTCATAGCATCTATAAAATTTATTTATATTACAACTGAAGATGTTACGCATCGGGCAAACTCTTTGGAAGCGTCTATATTGGTTACTTGTACGACCCAAGCGTCTTGCTATTTTTGAAGCTTGCCTGATCGGTTTAGTCTCTGGATTGGCAGCAGTCTTGTTAGCACAGGGCGTAGCATGGCTGGGTGGATGGCGACAAAGTGCATCTCACTTACTCCCCGCTTACTATGTACTACCAATCATTGGTTTGCTAGGAGGATTTCTCGCAGGCACTTTGGTAGAACGTATAGCTCCCGCCGCCGCCGGTAGTGGGATGTCAGAAGTCAAGGCTGTACTAGCGCAAGTGCCAATGCCTCTTAACCTCCGCATTGCATTGGTAAAATTAGTTAGTGCAACGTTAGTTTTGGCAACTGGAATCCCTTTAGGAAGAGAAGGGCCAACGGTGCAAATCGGAGCAGCCATAGCCAATCAGTTTAGTCGCTGGTTTCCCACCTCCCCCGATCATCGCCGTCAGTTGATTGCAGCTGGAGCGGGAGCGGGACTAGCAGCAGCTTTCGATGCTCCGATTGCTGGGGTGTTATTTGTGGTGGAAGAACTCCTGCAAGATGTCTCTGGAATTACTTTAGGAACAGCAATTCTGGCTTCATTTATCGCTGCTGTTGTTTCCCGAATTTTGGGTACTCATAGTCTGGATTTAGATTTGCATTTAGTCACACCGAACACCAGCTTTTTTGCCCTAGAAATTCCCTTTTACTTACTTCTAGGAATTCTAGCTGGATTGGGAGGTGTATTATTTAATCGAGGTGTCCTTACTAGCCTTAGTTTCTATGGTCGTTTCTTAAAGATTAGCTTGCCTTGGCGAATTGGACTGGCTGGACTTGTAACTGGTTTTGCACTTGTTGTTCTGCCCCCAGTTTTTCGGGACAACGCTGGATTACGAGAACTTTTGTTATCGGGTGATGCCAATTGGCAACTGGTAGCACTGGCATTCTGTATTCAGTTTTTGCTGATCATCTTCACCTATGGTTCTGGTGCGCCTGCTGGCTTGCTGGTTCCGACTTTGGCACTGGGAGCAGCCTTGGGCTATTTAGTAGGAATTTGGGAATCTCACTGGCTGGGGTTGAGTTTGCCAACAACTTATGCACGGGTAGGGATGGGGGCATTTTTCTGTGGAGTTGCTAGAGTCCCGATTACGGCAGTCATCATCGTGTTTGAGATGACGACTGACTTTAATTTGGTGTTGCCTCTGATGATTGTCTCGGTAACTGCTTATCTGATAGCAGAACTGTTCGAGGCGGGGTCACTTTATGATAAATTGCTGGAATTTAAAGGCATTCATCTTTCTAAAGAAGCCACATCCCCAGGGCCTTGGCTGGAACTGACGGCTGCTGATGTTATGCAACGTCGTGTGGAAACCCTCTCCAGCCGCATGAGGTTGGATGAGGCTTTGCAGGCGTTTTCGCAATCTTCCCACCGTGGCTTTCCAGTATTAGAAGATGGGAAAATAGTAGGTATTTTAACTCAGAAAGATGTAGCCAATCTCTCCCAACGAGGCTTGAATGGCGATCGCTTTGTAGCAGAAGTGATGACCCCAGAGCCAATTACTACTTACCCCAAAGATACGCTTGCCCATGTCTTGCACTTGCTCAATCACTACAAATTGAGCAGTTTGCCAGTTGTGGAAGGACGGCGTTTGGTAGGGATTATTACCCGCAGTGATATTATTCGCACAGAAGCTGCCTATCTCAACACCACCGAAGACGTGGCAGGCCCGAAAGCAGAGCCATCCCAGGTGATTTACCGCATCCGTGCGCCGGAAACTGGACAGGGAAGGTTACTTGTACCCTTGTGTAATCCCAAAACAGCAGAAAAACTATTGCAAATGGCTGTGGCAATTGCCCGCGATCGCCATTATGAAATAGAATGTCTGCATGTAATTGTTGTGCCTCGTCACCAAGCTCTTACCGAAACCCATGTGAGTATGAGGGCTGGTCAACGCCTGTTGCGTCAGGCAATGCGGTTCGGGCAAGCATGGGATGTACCCGTGCATACTCAAATTCGGGTCGCTCATGATTTATCGGAAGCAATTTTGCAAACTATCAAAGAGCGTTATATCAATTTGGTGCTGATGGGTTGGAAAGGTAGCACAACCACGCCAGGAAGGGTTTTCAGTCGGGTGGTAGATACGATTATCCGACAAGCTGCCTGTGAAGTGGTATTAGTCAAGCTCCAAGACCAAAGCCACTTTGATCGCTGGCTTGTACCGATAGCAGGTGGCCCCAATTCTCAGCAAGCGATCGCACTCTTGCCAGCCCTCACTTCACTGAGTAAAACACCAACTGTTAACTTATGTCAGGTATTCGACCCAGATGAAACCAAACCAGACACCACATCTCTCAACAAAGCTGCTCATTTCCTTGAACAAAGGCTTGATGGCAGCTTAAAAATAGCTCCAATTCATGCCACTTCAATTGCAGATGCCATATTAAAATCTGCCAAACACAACAATACCGATGTAATTATTTTGGGAGCTTCTCGTGAGGGGTTATTGCAGCAAGTTGTACACGGCAATATTCCTGCAACGATCTCGCGTAATAGCCAGCAGACGGTAATTTTAGTACGAGCAGCTTCTACTGTTTGAAAAAGGTATTTCTACTCTATGGGTTTATAGTATCTGTTAATTGTGGAATTTTCGGGTAGTAGTTAATAAGTAATTTAAAGAGGCAGGCGAACTGTAAATGTACTACCCAACCCTGGTTGACTTTGAACGTGAATACTGCCTTCGTGTGCTTGGATGATCGCTTGAACGATGGCTAAACCCAAACCCGAACCACCAGAGGTGCGGGAGCGATCGCGATCGACTCGGTAGAAGCGATCAAAAATTCGCTGTTGATGTTCGACAGCAATGCCGATTCCTGTATCCTGAATTTTAATAATGGCATAAAGCTCACTATCTTCTAAAAAAACAGTGACTTTTCCCCCACTAGGCGTTGCTTGGATTGCATTCACAATTAAGTTAGAAATTAAACGATAAAGCTGTTCTTCATTTCCCATAACATAAACTTTTTTTGCAACTTGCACCTGCTTAGAGAGATTTACCTGAGTCTCTACTGCCAAAAATGCTAGTTCCTCAACTAAGTCGCTAATTAAATCATTCAAACAGCAAGACTTATATTCTCCTGTTAGTTGTTTTTGGTCTATCCTTGTTAACAGCAACAAATCTCCAACTAATTGTGATAAACGACGATTTTGGCGTTTAAGAACATCTAAAATTTCATTATTTGACTTTGGTTCTTGCTGTAACTTGATAGCAGCTTCAATAGTAAAGTGCATTGCTGCTAAAGGTGTGCGAAATTCATGGGCAGCATCAGCAGTAAATTGTTGCATTTGTTGATAGGAATGATATACAGGTTGCATTGCCCTTCCTGCTAACCACCAACTAGACAAAGCAACAAAAATCATGGAAACTGGCAACCCCAAAATCAAAGTTAATCTCAAATAAGTAAGATGTTGGTCTAAGTCATTCAGGCTTCGCGCCACTTGTAGATAACCCGAAAGCTGTTTTTGAGTATACAAAGGTAAAGTGATTTGGCGGTATCGAGTGCCAGAAGAATTTGTTAGAGTTTGCCAATGCTGAGATAATGAGGTAATTGGTAATTTATCAAATTGTATACCTGCACTAGCAAACAATTTTCCCGAACCATCCAATAAGCGTATATAGTAATTAACCTGGTTAGCTGACTCTACTATTGGTTGTTTAATAATAGTTGTTTTAGGCAAGCAGTTTATTGGAGTTATACATAATTCTAAGGAAAGTTCTTTAGCAAGTTGCTGTAAATGTCCGGGTTGTTGCCAAGCAGATTCAATACTTTTATGAAGTGCCTTTGCTACTGATTGCAATCCTTGGTCTATAGTTTCATGATAGGCATGAGCAACTACACTATAAACCCCCAAACCAGATAGCCCTAAAATACCGCCCATTACGAGGGTATACCAAGCTGCTAGCCGCAACCGAGTCTGGTGGAAAATGGGATTGCCTTCCATATTTCTATAACCTTGCTCAAACCGTTGCTGTTGAATTAGCAAAAATCAGCACCATGAATGTTGAGGCGATAGCCCACACCATAAATAGTTTCAACTAAAGATTCACTATCTTCTTCTCCTAATTTGCGTCTCAATAAGCGAATTTGTGCTGCTACTACATTGCTTACTGGTTCTGCACCAATTTCCCAAAGCTGGTTAATAATTTGGTCGCGACTGATAATTTGGTTAGGATGCCTCATGAAATATTCCAATAATTGAAATTCCTTGGCAGTTAGTGAAAAGACTTGCTTTTCTCCATGAGGATACTGACGAGTAAGTTGATGAGTGCTGTAATTTAGAGTTAGATAACCTACTTGTAAGCGTCGGGGTTGGACTTGAGGTGTCAACGTTGATCCTACGTAAGATGCTCGCCGTTGTAATGCTCGCAATCTTGCTAGCAGTTCTGCCATATCAAAAGGTTTAACTAAATAGTCATCTGCACCGCTATCTAAACCAATAATCTTTTCTTCCATTTTGTCTTTAGCCGTTAGCATCAACACAGGTAGAGTTAGGTTTTGAGAGCGCAACCATTTACACAATTCTACCCCCGAAACTCCTGGCAGCATCCAATCCAAAATTGCTAGGGTGTACTCAGTCCAGCCAGTTTCTAAATATTGCCATGCCTGAGTCCCATCAAGAAACCAATCAACTATATATGCCTCATGACTCAGGACTTGTTTGATGGCTGCACCTAAATCTGCTTCATCCTCAACTAATATCAGTCGCATAGTAAATCCAGGGGTAAAAGCCTTCTTTAATTACGCTTTCACGAAAAAATGAAATAACTGTGAAATTTTGATTCTACTTAAGATATAGCGATCACCTATTCAATCTTAATTGCTGAAATCCTATCGGCATAGTTATTAGCTTCTATCAAGACAGAAAGTACCAGCGCACTCAATCCAATCAAATGACAGAAAAACCGTGCCAGATGCGAATATTCCCACTGATTGCGGAGTTGTTGCCAGTTTGCCGGAACTGATTCCTGTACGTTCGCTCATTTTTGAAGGGAGAGAGGAATTAATGCCTTATGGTTCAAGGAAAAAAACCTAATTCAGAATCCGATCATACTGACACCATGTAATACTTGGGAAAAGCTTTGGGAGATGAACGGTGTATGACATGG